>CBFGNY010000240.1:0-5871 GCA_965650235.1 uncultured Flavobacterium sp.
TCGTAGAAACCACAATTCCTTTTGATTTGGTTGAACCAAAGTATCAGGCTTCCAAAGAATACCAATATACTAAAGGCTCCTGGAGCTGGATCATGAAAATGGATTCTAATACTACTTTTCCGGTGCAGAAACAATACATCGATTTTAGTGCCGCAATGGGATATGAAACAATCTTAATTGATGCACTATGGGATACTCAGATCGGAAAAGATAAAATTGCTGAACTGGCTAAATATGGTGCCGAGAAAGGCGTTGGTCTATATTTGTGGTACAATTCAAATGGCTATTGGAATGATGCCCCTCAGGGACCTAGAGGAATGATGGATAATATGACAATTCGTCGTCAGGAAATGGCATGGATGAAAAGTATTGGCGTAAAAGGAATCAAAGTAGATTTCTTCGGAGGAGACAAACAAGTGACCATGAAATTGTATGAAGATATCCTGACAGATGCTAATGAGTTTGGTATAATGGTTATTTTTCACGGATGTACTTTACCAAGAGGATGGGAGCGAATGTATCCAAACTTCGCATCTAGTGAAGCAGTTTTAGCCAGCGAAAATTTACATTTTGGACAAGGAAGCTGTGACAACGAAGCAATGAATGCCTCAATACATCCTTTTATTCGAAATACAGTAGGAAGTATGGATTTTGGAGGAAGCGCCTTAAATAAATTTTATAACAGTGATAATATTCCTAACAAAGGTTCAAAACGAATCACTTCTTATGTGTTTGCCCTTGCTACTGCAGTACTTTTTCAAAGCGGTGTACAGCATTTTGCATTAGCGCCAAATAATTTGACTGATGCTCCTGACTGGGCCATAAATTTTATGAAAGAAGTACCCACAACCTGGGATGAAGTTCGTTTTTTAGATGGTTATCCCGGTAAATATGTTGTATTTGCCCGCCGAAAAGGAACTAAGTGGTATATAGCGGGTGTCAATGCCCAAAAAGAAACGCTAAAACTTAACATAAAACTGCCAATGATTGCTTCCGGATCATCGTTAAAGTATTATTATGATGATGCACAATTAAATGGAAAAGTAAAAACAATAAAACTTAAAAAGAACAATGAAGTTGAAGTGATAATTCCGGGTAATGGAGGAATGCTGCTTTTGAATTAATTGTAAATTTTATATTATACCATTTAGATATTTATGTAATATTCCAATTGTCAGTTCGAACAGGTTAAAGTCGAGAATTATCAATGCATCTCGACTCCGCTCGATGTGACAAAAGAACAAAAAGAACATCATTATAAACCTCAGTTATATTGTTAATCAATTGATTAATATGAATAGCCTCCAGCTTCAGCTGGGGGTGGTAGATTAAGTAAAGATAATTGGCTTTAGCCGAAAAGCGCACAAACTTCATTCGGCTAAAGCCCTTTGCTGTATTTAAATTATAATCCTCCAGCTGAAGCTGGAGGCAATTCAAAACCTTCTTTTTAAATAATTGAATTCAGGTTATTAATAAAAAGTTCAATTGTTTCATTTTGAATGTTCTTTTAAAACAAATCTATTTCACATTAATAGCCAAACTATTCACAATATTCTCGGCTGATGTAGCCGTATAAAGTACAAATTCACCTGATTCAATTTTCCAGTCGGAAGTTTTTTCATCGTAAAAAGCCAGGTCTTTTACTTTCACTTTTAAATCAATCGTTTTTTGTTCTCCCGGAGAGAGGAATATTTTATCAAAAGCTTTTAATTCCTTTTTAGGTCTTAAAACAGAAGGGTTTGTTTGACCTGCATACAATTGAACGACTTCTGCACCAGTGGTTTTACCTGTGTTTTTAATATTAAATTTTACTGTTATTTCATCATTGGCTCCATAAACTTTTTTGTCAGAAACAACATTTGAAATTTCAAAAGAAGTATAAGACAAGCCATAACCAAAAGGATATTGAGGTGCAATTTCTTTGGTGTCAAACCAGCGATAACCTACCAAAATATCTTCCTCATAATTTACTTTTAAATCATGTCCAGGATAAACACCTAAAGCATGTGCCGGAGACTGGCTTAAAGTAACCGGAATAGTAAAAGGCAGTTTTCCTGACGGAAATTCTTTTCCACTCAATACATCAACAATCGCGTTGCCGGCTTCCATTCCGCCATACCATCCCCACACTAAGGCAGACACACGAGATTCAATACCCGCTAATTCAAGTGGAGAACCGGCAATAATTACGACTATCGTTCTAGGATTTGCTTTCGCTACTTCCTGAATTAAAGTTTCCTGTCCGTAAGGCAAACGCATGTGCAGCCTGTCAAATGATTCCGAATCGAAGTCATGGTTTAAACCTGCAAAGACAATCGCTACATCTGATTTTTTAGCTTGAGCCACTGCTTCATCGATTAATTTCCAGTCTACTTTGTCGGTGTTCAATTGGCCAGCACTGCTTCTTTCCACAACATGGGATTGTTTCTCATACCCTTGTGCAAAATTGATTTGAATTGACTTTCCATATTTGGTTGTCATAGCCTGAAGTGGCGTTACTTCATACAAAGCTTTGATCTCTGAACTAAATCCACCGCCACAATGGGTGCGGGTAGCATTATCGCCAATAATGGCTACAGATTTTATTGCGCTCATATTTAACGGCAAAGTTTGTTTCTCGTTTTTCAGTAAAACAACTGCTTCGACAGCAGAACGATAGGCAGCATGCTGGTGTTCTTTTGTATTTATAGAGCCTGTTATTCGTGTTTTAGGATCCAAAACTTTTGTTTTAATCATGACCCTTAAAATGTTTGCTACTTTTTCATCGACTATACTTTCCTTGATACGACCTTCCTGTACTGCCTTAATCAAAGGATCTGCGAAATACCAGTCATTATAATTTTCTTTTTCGGTTCCCATTTCTAAGTCTAAACCAGCCAAAGCTGCTTTTTCAGTACTGTGAACGGCATCCCAATCCGACATGTAAACGCCTTTAAATTTAAATTCATCACGTAAAAGTGTTCGTCCCAAATAATCATTTTCGGTACAATATTCGCCTCTGAATTTATTATAAGCTCCCATAACGCCCAATATTCCGGCATCTACAATAGAAGCTTTAAAACCCGGTAAATAAATTTCGCGTAAAGCGCGTTCACTCATAGTAACATCTACAACAAAGCGATTTTCTTCCTGATTGTTGGCTACAAAATGCTTTACACAGGCAGCAACATCCTGGGTTTGCAAAGCCTTAATATAATTGATAGAAAGCTGAGAAATAAGAAATGGATCTTCGCTCAAATACTCAAAATTTCTTCCACAAAGCGGAGAACGAATAATATTGATTCCAGGTCCAAGCAAAACGTCTTTTTTACGAAAACGTGCTTCTTCACCCAAAACGATTCCACGTTGTTTGGCTAATTCCAGATTCCAGCTTGCAGCCATTGCTGTTCCCGGAGGAAAACTGGTAGAAGCATCATCCGTTAGTCCTGCATATTGCCAGTTATGGCGATTCATTTCTGCCCTTACACCGTGTGGACCGTCAGACAAAGCCCATTCCGGAATTCCGAGATGCTTTACTTCTGAAGTGTAAAATTTTGAATTTCCATGCAGCATGCCGACTTTTTCTTTCAAAGACATTTTCTTAATTAACTGTTGAATTCTTTTTTCAGTCGCAGCATCTGTTTGCGAAAAAGAACTTTGAAAAAATACTGAAAACAAAACAATAGCCATAAATCGTAATCTCATTTTATATGTTTTAGAAAACCTTTTGGTTAAATTAAATAATTTGGTGTTTAGTTAAATGGGCAAGATAAACCCAATTAAAAGTTTTCAAAAGTAGCCGAATAGGGGATAGAGGAGTGATACAAATCGAGCATTTTATATAATAAATGAAGCAGACTTGAATGAAAAAAAGCTAAATTTTTAAACTTTAATAAAAATGCATCACACTTATTATTTAGTATAAAAATTCAGCTTAATTTCAAATGACTATTTGTACGTTTTTAAGGATTTGGTTCTATTAGTTTATTTACTGAGATTTCCCCGCTTGGTATTGGCCAGATATAATTACTGCTGGTTGGCAACACCAAAGGAGCTGTACCAATTGCCCCTTTTTTTGCAGGTAAGGTTTGTACTTTTCTTTGTAAATCCATCAATCTGAAACCTTCCCCCAAAAGTTCGATATCTCTTTCTTTTTGTATGGTTGCAAGCAGTGCTTCTTTTGTTGCAATATCATTTTCAGAAAAAAAATAATTGGGATCAGAGCGGTTTCTTACTGCTTTTAATAATTCGGTTGATGTTGTTAAATCGTCAGTGTTAGCAGTAGCTTCGGCATAATTCAAAAGGATTTCGGCATAACGTATTACAGGCACATAATCCCTGAAGGGTGCCGTTGTGATACTGAATTTTTTCAATACTTTTTGATTAGCTGCACTTGTACCAATAAGACTTGAACGTGTATCGGTTCCTGAACTGAAAACAGGATCAGCCACGATTCCTTCCGCAGCTAAAAAGATAATGGGCTGCGCTAAATAATTATAAGCAAGTGCATATTGTGCAGATGGTGTTTCAATGGTAGAATTCGCAAAAGGAATAGAAAAAACAGCTTCAGTTCCTGTATAGCTTCCTCCAAATATACTAGTATAATTAGGTTCTAATTTTTGGGTCAAAGTTCCTTCGGTATATTGAAAAGGTGCTGTGGCAGAAACGATTTTTTTAGCTTCTGAGATCACTCCTTCAAAATTATTCTTCAGCAATAAAACCCTTGTTTTTAGTGCAATTGCAGTCACTTTTTTAGCTCTGGAGATATTCAACAGTGGAGTAGGGTAGCTAACAGGTAAATCTATTTCGGCTTCATCTAAATCTTTCAGAATCTGTGTGTACACCATTTCTACAGAACTTCGTGCCAAATCATTATTCCCTGAAGTCGTAATGGGTGTTAATCGCAAAGGAAGGCCTAAAGAATTTTTGTCCTGATTATAAGGTTTTGCATAGGTTTGAATTAAACTTAAATAACAAAAGGCACGAATAAATTTGGCTTCGGCAATATAGTTCTTTGCCAGTTCTTTAGAAATTACCGTAGTTTCATTCATTTTACTGATCAGGATATTTGAAGCATTTATTGCAGCATATCCAACTGCCCATACATTGTTCACAAAATCATTTGTTGAGGCCACATTTTGATTCCATACTGCAGAACCTGTTGCTGCATTTCCGTCATTCTGACCAAATTGATCTGCCCGCTGTTCATTAAAAACAATGAATCGGCCACCATAAAAACTTTGATTTTGTAACTGTTTGTACAGGTTATTGGTCTGCGCCAAAATCTTATCGGGAGTGCTAAAGGCCAAGGATTCCGGAATACTGGTTTCGGGCTGGGTATCTAATAAATCGTCATTACAAGCTGTTGTAAATAGCAGAATAAAACAGCTGATTAAAATATATTTTTTCATGGTTTTCACTTTTAATTAAAATCCAATATTTAAACCCAGAGTATACACCTGAGCGTTGGGTGGAACATTTTGGTCTTTTCCAGAATTAATTGAGTTTCCGTTAATCGAAACTTCGGGATCTGAACCTCTGTATTTGGTAAAAGTGTACAGATTATTTCCCTGCAAATACACATAAATAGAACTGAACGTGTTTTTTAGAAAAGAAGCTTCCAGAGGTACATTATATCCCAGAGACAAATTTTTAAGTTTTACAAAAGATCCATCTTCTACTTTTGAAGTGCTTGAAAATGAAAAACCTGCCGAAACATTATCGCCATAATACAACTTTTGAATATCTGTAATCTGTCCGGGTGTTGTCCATCTGTTTTTTATAAATTCCCCATTGTTAAAATAACGCTGATCTGAATTGGTAGCACGTGTTCCGTTATAGAGTTTGTTTCCCTGAGCAAAAGTTAGATTTACAGCTAAAACAAAATTTTTG
>CBFGNY010000241.1:0-5738 GCA_965650235.1 uncultured Flavobacterium sp.
GTTCCTTGCTCATAATAGCTTCTGAACATATGGTTGCTAAAAAAGGATTTACAGCTTCATGAAGGCACCAGTATAAATTTGTTCCGATTGGTACAAATCCCCATCTTAACAGGTTCGTCACTAATATCAACATGGACCGGTTTTCCAGTCAAACGATCTCCTAATCGAATACCAGTCGGACTAAGGGAAGAACGATAGCCCGTTTCCAGATTCAGGAAGCACGTAGCTTGTTCTGTGAAGGTATCAAAGGTGTCGTTCATTGGGAAATCTGCGGAATTCCCGGGAATTCCTGCCCAGAAAATTTGCGCGGCTCCTACCGTTTCCTGTTTAGCCGAGGCATCCATCTGAGCCAGTGCTGAAGAAACTTTGTTTTTCAGGTCTTTGAGCTCTTCTCTATTATCGGTCCAGATCAGTACATTAAAATGTGCTTTTACAGGCAGTCGCTGCTGGCCTATAGCCTCGTTAAGAAAATCATTGGTAGCATCTCGCGCAATGAGGTTCTCCCTGCTGTAGGCTGATAAGGATTGCAGTCGCAGTCTTTTACTTTCTAGTTTTTGCAGCGTTTTCTGGAAATCTTCTATAAAAATATATTGATTGTATATATGGTTACAGGAAAGTAATTGTCCCAGAGTGGAAGCAAATCCAATGCTGAATTTGGTCTTGTCAGTGGAATACCTGTCATAATTGATCCTCGAACCGCATAAGGCAGGCAGATCAGCTGCATCACCCAACGAGTAAATCTGGCAATGTTTGTCACCAACCTGCAAACCTTCATCAAAAGCAATATCTTTAAAGACAAATGAGTTTTGTTTTTCAGACAAAAAACAATATTGCTCTATAATGCCAATTTTTCTGCTGTGGCTTCTGAGCTCATCGTTTCCAAGACGGGTAATTTTTACAAAACCACTATCTTCCAATATGCGTCTGAATTGTCCGGTACTATCTATAAAATCCTGGCGCAGTTGCGCTTTTAAAGTTTCTTCCGGGGCAATAGAGGGTCTTAGTAAATTCGAAAATAAGGAGCTGGATGTTTTTCTCCCTGCCGGTTTTTTGGTCAGGAAAATATAACAGGAATGGTCCAAAAAAGGACGTTCATTAAAAAAACGATCACTGCTTCGGGTCAGAAAACTTGAATCTTCACCGGTGAAATCAGGCTCAAACTTGCTATCGATAAACCAGTCCTGTTTATGGAAAACAGTAAACTTGGGCAACAGTTTTATGGCTTTTAGCCAGGCTTGGTGGAATGCCTCATATTCCTGATCCGATAGGGTGAATATCTCAGGCAGTTCCGCTTTGAACACCACTGTAACATCCCCTTGTTTGGATAGGATGCAGTCGTGCTGAATATCCATTATCGGTAAAATATCATCTATCATCTTTTCCATTTTCATCTTATTTACCTGTTTATTGAAATTTCAAATGTTTTTCTGCATTTGAAATATTCTTCTGCTTCGTGTTCTTACTGAACTCGGAATCTGCCTTTTTGCCAAAGTTTTCATGAGTCCATGCTCGCCGTATTTATGACTCATCTTATATATCTTTAGCACCCATAGCGTCCCGGAAATTCCAATGACAGCTATACAGAGAAAGGAGGGCAATCCCGCTATGTATAGGACGGCAAAAAGAATCATCAGTATGATAATGCCTCCGCCTAAATACCAGATATATTGCGCTTTCAACCCTTTAAACTCAATACTTTGATTGATCCCTTTATTAATTTGGTATACGCTGTTTGACATCATTTTTGCTTTTAAAATTATTTGAGATGTACCCTGATTTCTATAAGCTGTCGCTTTTCTGAAGCCTGTTTAGATAGCCCGTTATTTTTGGGATCAGCGTATTTTTGAAGTTGGGATCTGTTTTACTTTCTGCTGTAAAACCATTTGTTTCAAATAATTCACTACAGGCACCCATAAGGTTCAATACTTCATAAGTGAGCGTACCCGAACGGGCAAAATCCACGTAGGTGTCCTCAAATTCTTCTAAGAGAAGCGTGCACAGGTAGGCAAAACGGGAGGGCTTTAGCTCAGCCGTAAGTACATTAAGGCATATTTCTTCGATGATCTCCCGAGGTGTACACTCTGAGGCCATCTCGTCTGCCAGGGCAAGAACGCTTTGTACTTTCTGGTCAAGATATTCCGAAACGCCATATTGTTCCTGTAGTTTGTACATCAGCTCAGGATTGTTATGAATGATGTACTCCCACAACTTTTCTTTGAGAATATTTTCCATGATTGCCCGCTTTAAATTCCAAAGAAAGATTGGATGACAGTTGCGACAACAACCAGAAACACGCAGCTGCCAAACCACGCGGCAGCAACTTTTCCGGTATCCGGGTCTCCTGCATTCCATTTTTGATATACTTTTACCGCGCCAATTAAACCCAGAATTGCCCCAACGGCATACATAAGTTCCGTTCCCGCATCGAAATAGCTTCTGACTTTCTCATTAGCCTCATTGATCCCGGCAAGACCGTCTTGGGCATAACTGTGATAGTTGATAAATAACAGCACAAAGTGCAGGGTAACAATAATAATTTTTTGTTTAGTTGATTTTCTAAAAATCCAGCTCCATTTTTTCATAACGCATTATTTTAAAGTTCAAATAATCAGATAAAAAACGGAGGAGCTGCCGCTGTCACAATTCCATTTCCATTGTCACATAAGCCATACCGCACAGGAATGGACAGGGGGATTTCCTCCGTAATATTTTGCAGAATTTCCTAACCCCATAAAGCTTCAGCTTCTGGTTGGGTTAAGATGGAATATCCGAGTTTATTACACTCTAAGACTATCAGTTCACTTATTGAGGAGCTAAAGGAGGAATCTCTAATTAAGGGATACTGCTGAAGGACTGATTTTAGCCTATAGGCAAATTCCTGCTTGACAAGTTTTGTTTTAGCCGCATCGGCAATAACAGTTTTCAATTGATCAATTAAAGCATCGACCTGTGTAAATGTGGTATCAAATTCTTCTGAAGAAGAATCTGTTGTCGTAGTTTTTGGTAAATACGGTGTGTTTAATTGGGATTCGAACTCCTGATAATTTTCTTTTTGGAATCCGTGAAATTTTAGTTTTCTTTTCCCTGCAGCGATTTCTTTAAGGTCATTAAAGTAAAATCGTAATCCAACAAATAGGTACCAGCCCACTGCTGAAAGAACAATCACAACTATGTAATTGTTCCATGAAATGTTTGTAAACATACGCTCTTCATTTTATCGTTCGACATTAGTTTCTCATCATCCTTTTTGATTAATTTTTCAATACGGATGTTCATCATTACAGGGCAAAGGAACAATAGTCATTAGGGCTGTACAAGTCCAGCTTTTTGTTGTACCCCTGCTGGACTCCGCTGGACCCTCTATAAAACATGGAGAAAAAAAATGAAAAAAGTTTAAAAAAAATAAAAGCCTCCCGATGGGAGGCTAATTTATAATTAGGCAAAGTGTTTTGAATATTGAGTAGAACTATAATAACATCTTCTTAATATTCTTTTATTTTTTTAATCATTCTTTCAAGTGTCTCTATTGCTATTTCCTTATCCCGGTCCTCTGCCACATAAGCTTTGCTCCGCATCGAATCATAGGAGAGGAAATCCTTATTAGGGGTCGATAAATGGGGAACGATTGTCTTGAATAGTTGATTCATCGATTTTGAAATTAAGATATCCAGCTCACCAGATGCCCTGAGAATTAGTGCCGTTTGATCAGTTGACAATCGGCAGAGAACCTTCTCACTTTTCTTTTCTGCTATAGTAGGTGCAGGCTGTTTTTGAGCTGTAGAGGTAGAGGATGTTGAGGTACTTAGCTGCTGTTTTTTTTCTTGAAAGATTATCTCATGTTCAAACCAATCCCGCAGTATTTTTTTTAGGTTTTGACAATTAGGAAACAAAGCCACTCCCTCAATAGTGCTGATTTGATTGAATTCTTTGAAGTAAAAAAGCAGGCATTCCATCCTATCGTGCATTTGCTCTAACTCCTCAATTTTATTTAAAATTGTCTGCGTGTAATAGTTGATAAAAATCGGGCTGTTAAAATTCATATAAATCAACAACTCTGTCAGGCTCATATGAGCCGCGTTTTTACTGTGACTGTCTTTTAATGATTCTAATTCCTTTACGAGTAGTTTTTGGTAAAGGATTTCCCGAAAAGTTATTTTCTTTTTCTTTTTTGGACTGGCAAAACAATAAAGTGAATTAAAGACAATATCGACTAGTACCTTTTCCTGAGTTTCAAAAAACAGACTGCTTTTGAGTTTATCAAGCCTTTGCTTCTGCTTTTTATTAGATGTAGTCAGGTACGATGCAGGGATTCTTGAATCTAAACTTAAAAAACGGTTAAACCGGGCCTCTATAAAAGTCAGTAATTCATCAAGTGATGACAGCAAAGCCGTGACAGCTTCCCGTACATCATCCCGCTGTAGATGCATGGTGGAGTTTATTCCAATAAGCTGCTCCCATAGGTTAATTAGGCCTGAATGGTAATTTTTTACAAGCACTTTAATATGCTTTTCCCGGTTAAGGGAGAAAACCTGAATGGTAAGCTGGGTCTGGATTAATTGTGTTTGCTCTATCGCTTTATTAATTATTGCTTTGCACTGGGGGGATGTCAATTGATTAACATCATTTTTTTTCGGGTTTAGATTTAAGGTAACAACCGAATCCAGCCACTCTAAAAGATAGGTTTGAGTCATGTCTTTAATTTTTTAGTAAATACAGCTCTATTGTGAATTCAGGTGTCCTTAATCAATTGCTTCAAAGCATTTTTAACGTTTAAATTTTAGTGCAGCTCTAACGAACATTTAATCTTATACGATATTCAGAGGGCGACATTAAGGTATGTCTTTTAAAAAAAGTACTGAAAAAGGAGGTATTGGCAAATTGAAGTTCTTCAGAAATGTATAAGATGGTTAAATCATTATTTTGAAGCAATATTTTGGCTTCCAGAATTATGGCATTCTCTATACATTGTTTTGCAGTGATCTCCGTAACCTGTTTTACAATTTTGGTAAGGTGGCCGGCAGAAACATGCAGAGAATCTGCATAGAATTTTACACTGTGCTGTTTTCTGCAATTGAGTTCTAAGAGCCGGAAAAAATGAACTACCAATTTTTCAGTACTGGAATGTTTTACATGATTGTACCAGGATGATATATAATAAGCTCTGGCAAGTTCGTATAGGAAAAGATTAAAACTTAAAAGTAATGTTTCCCTTTTATAGATATGCTTATTTGAGCTTCTCACCTTGCTGCGAACCAATTTAAGTAAATCGATCAGGGGCATTATATCTTTGTTCTTAAGAAAAATTTTGGAAACATGTTGTGAAATGAAATATTCAAAATATCCAACATGTGGCCATCTTATGCTGTTCTCCAAAGCGAACTCTGAGGTAAAGGAAAGCAGGCAGATCTGCAATTGATGGCTCATTATCAAAATTTCACAGTTGGACCTCTTAGGTATGACGATCACCTCATTTATAAATAAATGGATTTTTCTGTTGTTAATTTGTATGCATAGGGCTCCTGAGTTTATAATTAGGACCGTAAACCGATCCATTATGAGTAATTCCTTAAAAGCAATTCTCGAGTTGAATGTTTTAAAGATATAGACCTGAATGCCTGAAGGGTTATATTTTGATTTCCGTGATGCCAAAATAGATGCTTTATGATTTTTAATTTGTATGTATGGGAAGGAAAAGAGTTTGTTTCCTGTATGTAGCCGGCAGTTTAATTTTTAAATAA
>CBFGNY010000242.1:0-5684 GCA_965650235.1 uncultured Flavobacterium sp.
GCGCTGATGAAGGAACCCAATATCGTTCTGTAATTTTTTATAAAAATGAAGAACAAAAAAAAGCAGCTCAAAGCATTATTGCCGAACTCAATAAAGCAAAAGTTTACGAAGATCCAATTGTAACAAAAACTGAGCCTTTTACAAAATTTTATAAAGCCGAAGATTATCATCAAAATTACTATGCAAATAATAAAAATCAGCCGTATTGCAAAATGGTGATTCAGCCAAAAATAGAGAAATTTGAAAAAGTTTTTAAATCTAAATTAAAAAATAAGTCTTAAAATAATCTAGTTACCTTAAACAAGAAAGTCCGTGTCACAATCGACACGGACTTTTTCTTTGTTCAGTATTATTAAAAGAAGCTATTTTTTAGTGAGTAACATCCAATGAATAAAATTTCACATTTGCGAAGGCCCCTGTTTCATCTCCCTGAAGATTACATCCTACAGTAAAATAATTATCAAATGAGTTCCATAACTTATAATCAGATCCAGAATAGACCTTATCTTCACCATCCACGCTAACTTTCATTTTTCCGTCAGTAATTTCAATTTGAAAATTAAATTTATCAAAATCAACTTTCTTTTTAAATGTATAGCCATCATCATCAATCCATGAATCTTCTTTTAGCACATCAACTCCTGTAATAGAAGGGTCGGCTAGCCTTTTAGATCTTAATTTCACATATCCGTTGTCCCAGAAAACTTTTAAGATTGAAGGAGCCGTTTTATCTTTTGCTCCAATCAGATTAACCTGATCTTCTTTTAATCTTCCGCCAATCTGAGCAAATATAACACGTGGATGCACATCATTTTTCTTATAAATATCTCCCATTTTTATTGTAGCCTTTAATTTAGCCCCTTGTTTAAAAGACCAGCCAGCATCTCCTCCAAATGAATTTTGTTCCTTTAAATCTGTCTTATTAAATGATCTTTTAGATTTGATCGATGGATATACATAAAAAACCAATGACCTGTCAGACAAATCATTAAACATAAATTTATGTATATCCATATTTTCAGCATAATCCAGAATTTTTGGTGCTTTGTAAGTTGTAACAGCCCCCTCCGGAATTGTTAATTTCCACAAGGTTAAATCTATTTTAGGTGCCTTTTGAGCATGGCTTACAAAAGCAACACAAGTAAATAACAGTAAAAGATGAGTAATTTTCTTCATTTTAATTGAATTTGAATTAATAATTTTAATAACGATTCAAAAGAGAATTATTCAAACAAACAATTCTATCAAAAAATGCTTTTTGAATTTATTTACGCTAAAAAAGCACAACTTATTCTAATTGTAATCGATTGCATAAAAATAGATTTTTTTTTCAATTTTACTTTGTTTTTTTTGGCCTTTTTTTTTCATTCGATAAAAATTAAGGACAAAAAATAAATTATATTCAATATTTATATTAAATTAGCACCACTCATTAAAGAAAAATAATCACTAAAGCGTAAACATTAAGAATTTTATAAAAATAGATTTTTATAAAATCAAAACATCAAACATCATTTAGTTTTACACAAACAGAATTACAAAGTAATTACAGACAAAAAAATATAAGCAGACATTGTTTTTAAAGAAAAAAAGGAATTGATTTAACTAAAATTGTACGAAATGTCGATTTTGATAATAATATTTATCAAAATAAAAACCAGAATAATGGAAAACTTAACTACCTAGTTTATCCTAAATAGTTTATTGAATAGTCAGATAAAATAGATTTATTTTGATAAAAGTTTAAACTATTTCAAAGATTCGGCAATCATCAAGGCACATTTTTCTCCATCAATTGCAGCCGAAATAATTCCGCCAGCATAACCAGCTCCTTCACCACACGGATACAATCCTTTTATTTGCAGATGCTCATAAGTCAAAGGATCTCTAGGAATACGGACTGGCGATGAAGTTCTGCTTTCAGGCGCATGCAGAATAGCTTCATTAGTTAAATAACCACGCATTGATTTTCCGAACTCCTTAAAACCTTCTCGTAAAATCTGTGATAAAAAGCCAGGAAAAACCTGTCCCATTTCTACCGAAGTTGTTCCCGGAACATAGGAGGTTTTTGGAATATCAGCCGAAACTTTATTTTGTGTAAAATCAATCATTCGCTGCGCAGGTACTTTTTGAGTTTGTCCTGCCAAATGCCACGCTTTTTGTTCGATACTTTTTTGGAATTCCATTCCTGCCAAAGCACCGAATTTTGCAAAAGGTTTAAAATCCTCTAATTTCAATTCAATTACAATTCCTGAATTTGCCGTAACCTGATCACGTTTTGATGGCGACCAACCGTTTGTAACTACTTCACCAGGGCTTGTAGCACAAGGCGCAATTATGCCGCCCGGACACATACAGAAAGAATACATTCCCCGACCATTAACTTGTTTTACGATAGAATAAGGTGCCGGAGGTAAATGTTCCCCACGATAATCACAACTGTATTGAATACTATCAATTAATTGTTGTGAATGCTCTGCACGAACACCCAAAGCAAACGGTTTTGCTTCAATAAAAATTTTCTTTTTATCTAATAATTCAAAAATATCACGTGCAGAATGTCCCGTTGCTAAGATTAATTTATTGGCAGTAATTTTATCTCCATTTTGAGTAACGATTCCTTCCACTTCATTATTTTTAATTAAAATATCAATTACTCGGGTATCAAACAAAACCTGACCTCCAAATTCAATAATTTTATTTCGAATGTCTTCGATGATTTTAGGTAATTTATTGGTTCCAATATGAGGATGTGCTTCTACCAAAATATCTTCTGAAGCTCCAAAAGCCACTAAAAGTTCGAGAATTCTGGTAACATCACCACGTTTTTTAGAGCGTGTATATAGTTTTCCATCTGAATACGTTCCGGCTCCGCCTTCTCCAAAACAATAATTAGAATCTTCATTGACCAAATGATCTACATTAATTGCTTTTAAGTCACGTCGGCGTCCACGAACATCTTTTCCGCGTTCGATTACAATTGGCTTTAAGCCTACTTCAATTAATTGTAAAGCCGCAAATAACCCGGCTGGTCCAGCACCAACAACAATAACTTCCTGTGCCCTTGATACATCTTTATATATAGGTAAACCTATTTTAGTTTCCTGAAAAGATTCACCCTGAAGATAAATAGTTACTTTTAAATTGATTTTTATCGCTTTTTGTCGCGCATCAATCGATCGTTTCAGAATCGAAACATGTTGAATTTCTTTGGGAGAAACTTTTATTTGTTTAGACAAATAGTCTTTTAGCAACGATTCATTTGCAGCTATTTCCGGTGTTACCTGAAGTAAAAGTTCTCTTGGCATTGTAGTTATTTATTCGATTAGCTTTTCTATTTATGAAAAGAACATGCAAAAATAACATTTTGAACTGAGACTTCGTACCTTTGCTTCTTTGAAACTTTACATCTGTTAATAATGTCCAGAAAAATAAAATTAATTTGGGATTTTCGTGGTCCGGCTTCAGCAAAAACAGCTGAACATCATGAAATTCATTTAAAAGAATATATCGCAATTGAAAAACTCCCATTGAATATTACGGGTTTTAAAATCATAAACGATATGCAGGCAATTGCTTTTATGGTGGTTACTGATGATAACATGATTAAGGTAAGAGATACCTTAAAACCGCATCGTGGGGAAGTATTTGAAGGATAAATTCAATAAAAGATCACAAATTTCAATTACGTTGTAAATCTTAAAATAAAAGTTCCAAATTCCACACTATCGCTAGCATCGGAATTTGGAATTTATTTTTTTTTGAATTTAATTTAATTTGCTACCTCACTAATAAATTTAATTCTCATTAGTCGTAACTCATCAATATCGTATTCACCATCGAATTCTTTAAGTGCATCTTCGATTTTATCAGACTCTGATTCCATGAAATAATCGTGAATTTCCTCCTGCTGATCATCATCGAGCATATCATCAACCCAATATTTGATGTTTAATTTGGTTCCGGCATATACGATCATTTCCATTTCTTTGATGAGAGCATCCATAGAAAGGCCTTTTGCAGAAGCAATGTCATTTAGAGGCAGTTTTCGATCGATATTTTGAATAATATATAATTTATTAGCTGAATTGACACCCGTAGATTTAACCACTAAATCATCAGGGCGAATAATGTCATTATCCTCAACATAACGACTTATTAAAGTAATAAAATCGTTACCATATTTCTTGGCTTTTCCTTCACCAACTCCGTGAATATTATATAATTCTGTTAAAGTGACAGGATATTTTAAAGCCATATCTTCAAGTGAAGGATCCTGAAAAACTACAAAAGGAGGCACCCCTAGTTTTTTGGCTACTTTTTTACGCAATTCTCGCAACATACCCATTAAAACTTCATCAGCGGTTCCTGATGATTTTGCAGCTGTAACAATTGCTTCATCTTCAGATTCGTTATATTCATGATCTTCTGACATCATAAACGAAACTGGTTCATTAATAAAATCCAATCCCTTTTTCGTGATTTTAACAACACCGTAAGTTTCAATATCCTTAGATAAATATCCTGCTACAAGAACTTGCCGAAGCAGGGCCATCCAGTATTTCTCGTCATGATCAGATCCTGAACCAAAAAAAGACTGAGTATCCGTTTTATGTGCCTTAATGACTGCATTTATACGTCCTATTAAAGTATATACAATCTCTTTTGACTTATATATATGTTTGGTATCGCGAATAATTTCCAACAATTTAACAACCTGATCTTTGGCTTCAATTTTGTTTTTAGGATTACGAACGTTGTCATCCATATCTGCCCCATCACCATCATCCGGAAATTCTTCACCAAAATAATGCAATAGAAACTTTCTTCTTGACATTGAGGTTTCGGCGTAAGCCACAACTTCCTGTAATAAGGCAAAACCAATTTCCTGTTCGGCAACTGGTTTTCCAGACATAAATTTCTCCAGTTTTTCTACATCTTTATAAGAGTAGTACGCCAAACAATGCCCTTCTCCTCCATCACGACCGGCACGGCCTGTTTCCTGATAATAACTTTCAAGTGATTTTGGAATATCATGATGAATTACAAAACGAACATCTGGTTTGTCGATTCCCATTCCGAAAGCAATAGTTGCCACCACCACATCAACATCTTCCATCAAGAACATATCCTGATGTTTGGCTCGGGTTTTAGCATCTAAACCTGCATGATACGGAACAGCACTAATTCCGTTAACTTGTAAAACCTCAGCAATCGATTCAACTTTTTTACGGCTAAGACAGTAAATAATTCCGGATTTTCCTTTATGCTGTTTGATAAACCGAATAATATCCGATTCAATATTTTTAGTTTTAGTACGAACTTCGTAGTATAAGTTTGGCCTGTTGAATGATGCTTTAAAAGTATTCGCATCAGACATGTCCAGGTTTTTCAGAATGTCTTCCTGAACTTTGGGAGTTGCGGTTGCAGTAAGCCCGATAATTGGTACGTTACCTAATTGTTTGATGATGTTTTTCAGATTTCGATATTCCGGTCTGAAATCATGCCCCCATTCTGAAATACAATGCGCTTCATCAATTGCTACAAATGAAATGGGTACACTCTGTAAAAAAGCAACATATTCTTCTTTTGTTAAAGATTCAGGCGCTACATACAAAAGCTTGGTCAGACCAGATGTAATATCTGTTTTAACCTGTGCAATTTCGGTTTTTGTAAGAGATGAA
>CBFGNY010000243.1:0-5671 GCA_965650235.1 uncultured Flavobacterium sp.
GCTAACTTTAGCATCCGGAATGCTTTTCAGCAGCAGGAAGCCTTCACTAAAAATTACATCTTCGAATTTAGCATGGGTAAAAACAGGATTAATCTCTTTTACTTTATTAAATATTTTTTTATTGAGTGCCAAACAAGCTGCTTTAACGGCCGGTCCAACAGTGGCAACAGTGAAGGAACCGCCTTGAATAGGTGCAAAAGGCATTTTGCTGTCTGCATATGAAAATGTAATATCCTCGATCGGAAGTCCTAGTTCATCCGAAGCAATTTGGGTCATCACCGTTAAGGTTCCTGTCCCAATATCCGTGACGGCACTTTTTATTTCAACTTTACCATCGCTTTTCATAATCGCCTGGGCGCGGGCCAAAATCCTGTTGGCTTCCCAAATTCCGGTCGCCATTCCCAAGCCTATCAATTTATTGCCACGTTTCATACTGCGGGGCTGCGGATTTCTCTTTTTCCAGCCAAACTTTTCTGCTCCCTGAAGATAACATTCTCTGAGTTGCTTGCTTGAATATTCTTTATCGGTGCTTTTATCTATTTCAGAATAATTGATCAACCGCAATTCAAGCGGATCCATATTCAATTTATAGGCCAGCTCATCCATGGTGATTTCAATTGCATGCATGCCCGTACTGCCGCCTGGTGCCCGCATATCAAGCGGGGAAAATACATCCAGCGGAACTAATTTGTGTTCAAGTAGTGTACTTTCGGCAGGATATAGCATGTGCCCCCAATTGACAACAGTTTCAACATAATCTTCAAATTGCGAAGTTTCAGCTATTGCTTTATGATATATAGCGTTTACTTTTCCGTTTTTATCAGCTCCGAATTTAGTATACTGTAATGTCGGCGGGCGGTGTCCGAAGGTAAACATCTGAGAACGGTCTAAGGTGACACGCACATTACGTTTTAGCTCAAGTGAAGCCATTACAGCCATGAAAAGCTGGTACTGAGGACGAAGACCAGACCCAAAAGCCCCGCCCACGTAAGGCGCGATGACCTGGACATTTTTCATTTTCAAACCAAAGACATTGGCCACATACATTTGCGAATTGATGGTACCCTGAGTTTTATCGTATATTTTAAGCTTATTTTTGCCCTCATACAGTACGGTGGTTGCAAACATTTCCATAGGATTATGATGTTCGGTCACGTGCCTGAATTCCCCTGAACTTTGAACAAAAGAATTTTGATATGCTTTTTCAAAATCACCTTTTGGCTTTGGAGGCGGCGGCTTCAAGAGTGATGCCAGACCTTTTTTGGGCTCTCTGGCCTTGTCTGTATTGGTCTGCAGATCAGTTTCAAACTCTTCTTCCTGGTAGGCTAATTTTATTTTAGTAGCGGCATATCGCGCCATTTCAAAAGTTTCGGCTACTACCAGCGCGATGGGCTGGCCATTGTACTTAATCTCATTATCTTTTAAGGGCTTGAATACGGTTCCCGGAGGCGCATCCATATCGGCATACTGAAAATCAAACCAGGCGGTTGAAGGCCTGTTTTCATGTGTAAACACTTCAATAACACCTTCCATTCCTTTTGCATCCGTAGTGTCGATTATAGCTATTTTTCCTTTGGTTATAGAACTGTTCAGGACATAGCCATACAATAAATCCGGTGCATCATATTCACCGGCATATTTGGCATTTCCTGTCACTTTCAGATGGCCTTCCAAACGGCTTATTGGTTTTCCTATTGAGGGTAGTTTTGTCATAGGTTGTTTTTTTATTTGACTTAATCTATAGCGAGGGCTTGGCACCGGGACGCTGTGATTCAGGATTCAAAGCCATAATGCAATTACGGATTATGGCTCTTTTGGCCAATTCAATTTTAAAAGCATTATGTTCATAGCCCTTTGCCCCTTTTAAGATAATGTCAGCGGCTGTTGCAAAATTTTGACTATTTGGTTCTTTCTCTATTAAAAATTCTTCCGCTTCCCGGATGCGCCATGGTTTATGAGCTACTCCGCCAATGGCAATTCTGGCTTCTTTGATGCTGTTGTTTTCAATATCAAAAGCGGTGGCCACAGAAACAAGTGCAAAGGAATAGGAACTTCGATCCCTCAGTTTTAAATAAGAATAATTTTTTGGAAATCCCTTATCGGGAAGATCGATACTGGTAATTACTTCCCCATGTTGGAGATTGTTGTCAATATGTGGTGTGTGACTTGGCAGCCGGTGAAAATCGGCGAAATTCAACTCTCTCTTTCCATCAGGTCCCTCAATATTGATCACCGCATCTAAAGCAGCCAGAGCCACACACATATCCGAAGGAAAAACAGCAATACAGTTCTCGCTTTGCCCTAAAATGGCATGGATACGGTTATACCCGCTGATTGCAGAACATCCTGAACCCGGGTCGCGTTTGTTACAGGGTGCATGGATATCGTAAAAATAATAACATCGTGTTCGCTGCATCAGGTTGCCTCCATTTGTTGCCATATTCCTTATTTGTGCCGAAGCGCCGGCCAATATGGCTTTTGAGAGTAAGGGATAGCGTTCTTCGATAATAGGATCGTAAGCGGTATCGGCATTGGTGTGCAAAGCGCCAAGTCTGACCCCGCCACTGTCAAGACGCATAATTGCATTATGTTCAAGGATAGGATTAATATCAACTAGTTTATCGGCTTTGGTAATATAATAGCGCAGAAGATCATTGATATTGGTTCCTCCGGCGATAATTTTGTTGCGAATATCCCTATCAAGCTCGGAAATGGCCTGATTAGTATTTTTTGCTTTGATATACGAGAAATTATTCATGACTGCCTCCTTCCTTCACCTGCATTACAGCGTCAATTATACCCTTGCTGGCACCGCACCGGCAGAGATTCCCGCTCATTAATTCCTGAACTTCTTCTCTAGTGCGGGCTTTTCCCTCCTGCAGCAGTCCAATGGCGCTACAAATTTGTCCCGGCGTACAATATCCGCACTGAAAAGCATCAAAATCAATAAAAGCCTGCTGAAGGGGATGCAGATTTTCTCCATTAGCAACTCCTTCAATAGTCGTAATCAGTGAACCATCTTTCATCACACCAAGTGTCAGGCAGCTTAATATTCTTTTGCCATCAGCAATAACAGTACAGGCTCCACATTGACCATGGTCACATCCTTTTTTTGTGCCGGTTAAATGGATTTTTTCCCTTAAAACATCCAATAAGGACATCCAGGGTGATAGTTCTAAATGGTACTCTTTACCATTCACTTTTATACTTATTAAATGTGTTTCAACTGTTTGCATCATAAAATAGTTTGAATAAATCGGATTGGTTTCCCAGAAATCCTGCATTTTTTTGGGGGCTATGCATCGCTAACATCATTTCGACAGGAACCAACAGAAGGCTTCTATAATTAATTTGTTATATTCCGCACGGAACCTGTAAAACGTTGGCCCCTAATGGCTGTTCCATTTTACGGGCTAAATTTGCGCTATTGGTGGTAATGTAGATTTCCATGGAACCTGTTCCCACTTTTAGCGATAGTATGTGACCGCCGTATGCGTTAAACTTCTCATCGGTTGCAATTCCGTGAATATGTAAGGAGGGTTTATCCTCGTTCCAGGCAATTGATCCGGTGAGATTTCCCATTTCGACCTTATAGAATGTTTTAGGATTAAATTTTTTAGTATTAAAATCAAAAAAACCAAAGGTTACTTCGCCGGCGAAACCGATTCCGGTGAAATTCCCGGAAGGAATTTGCTGTTCTTTAACCAAATTTTCGATAGAAGAAAGAACATTATCACCTTCGCGCAAAACTATTAGATAGCCATCTGTAGTTTTGACATAAGGACATTTGCTCCCTTCTTTTTGCTGTGCCTGAGACATAACTGCCGTCAGGCAAAGAAATACTGCTCTTAGTGTTTTTTTTGATAATAGAAACATAGTGCTGAATTTAAATAAGGCTCTAATACGAATTACTGCTGGTTTTGGGATAATAAACTTACCTCCAAAGATGTTTTCCTATGTTTTTGCATCGGTATCCATCACTTCAAATTTAGTTTTTGATTTATTTCTTTTCTTACATAATTCTCTTTACTTATTATAAAATAAACTTACAATTACATTATAATCACTTGTTTATTAAGATTTTAATTTCATTTATTTTTCATATTACAAAAATGGAAAAAATGGCTAAAACAGTATCTAACAAATCCATTACGAGTCAATTTTCGTATATGTAGTTAAAGCAGTTTATTATGGAAACATCACCAATATTTCATATAAAAGTTTTGCAGATACTTGCCGGCCGATATGGCATAAGTTGCAATTTAGAAGAGCTGGGTAGTCTTCTTACTCCGGTTATTAATGCTACAACAGCAATTTCAGACAATATATGTACTGAAAAGCAAAAGCAGGCGAGAGTACTCGATGCCTTATTAATTTTGAATGATGAGGGTTATATCTTTTTAGATTCAAGTACTGACAAAAGTACCATTACTATAAAAGGTCTAATCAAAGTAAATAGTACATTTTTTTGTAATTAGTTATTTTCTCTTTCATTTTTTTATAATGTTGCACCAAGTGATTACGATTAAAGCAACAAGTAAACGAATTAAAATATTAGAAATCAATATTTTTAATTCGTTTATTTTATTTTGAATAATTTTCAAATAAAAACAAATGAGTTTGAATTTATCGTGCTTCCATTGTCAGAATTCTTTAAAGTAATTCTGTAAATTCAATTTAAAATTTTGTAAAAAAAATTATATCGGGAAGATTAAATTTATGTTTATATCATGTAATAAGTTGTATGTCAAACAGACAAACAATGAAAAAGACAAGCCACAAGGATGGCCGGAATCAGACAGAAATTAAACTTTTAAATAAAAACATCATGTTAGAAAATAAAAATTATGCCCTAATTACAGGGGCTACAGAAGGAATAGGTTACGAACTTGCCAAACTCTTTGCCAGCGATGGCTATAACCTTGTTATTGTGGCAAGACATACTAATGAATTGGAAAACAAGGCTGCTGAGTTCAGAAAGCAGGGTATTGAGGTTATTGCCTTTACAAAAGATCTTTTTAAGAGAGAGGAGGCTTTTGCTTTGTGTGAGGAAGTCCAATCAAGAAACATACAAGTGGATGTACTTGTAAATAATGCCGGACAGGGAGTTTACGGTCTTTTTAAAGATACTGAATTGGAACGCGAACTGGAAATTGTTGACCTGAATATTGCCTCTACTATAATATTGACAAAACATTTTGCGAAAGAAATGATTGCACGCAACTATGGTAAAATACTGAATCTTGCCTCAATAGCAAGCAAGACCCCTGGGCCGTGGCAGTCCGTTTATCACGGAACCAAAGCTTTTGTTTATTCTTTTTCAGAAGCAATCCGATATGAATTAAAAGATAATAACATTACTGTTACCGCCCTTTTACCGGGTGCGACCGATACCGACTTCTTTAATAAGGCTGATATGCAGCAGAGCGCAATAGTGCAGGACAAATCTTCACTGGCTGATCCGGCCGATGTGGCAAAAGATGGTTATGAGGCATTAATGTCCGGCAAAGATAAAATTATTTCAGGGCTTAAGAATAAGGCAATGATCGGTTTAAGCAATATTCTGCCCGATACCAAGGTGGCCTCAATGATGGACGAGCAGCAGAAACCTGCTGATGATAAATCTGATTCTACTGATTAACAAATCTAAATTAAAGCACAATAAAAAAAT
>CBFGNY010000244.1:0-5621 GCA_965650235.1 uncultured Flavobacterium sp.
GAAAAGAAAGAGATAATTTGTAAGGTTGAAATTCCAATATTTTTAAATTCCAATGAAGACATAACCTTTGCCAAAGTTTAAACTTTGATAAAGGTTTATTTTCTTTTTTTAGTCCTTGCGAGGAACGAAGCAATCTCAATATGTATCTCACAAAAAGTACCACAAAGTATATTAAGGATGACAAAACTGGCATTGCTTGTGATGCTTTGTGGAAAAGCAGAGTGAGATTGCTTCGTTCCTCGCAATGACTTGCAAAGCCTTAAATTTCAAAACAAAAAAATCCCAAACTCCTAATTGGAATTTGGGATTAATATTTTATTGGAATTTTAAAAGTGTTATGCTTTTTTATTCAAAGCAGCACTCATTTCCATAGAAATAGCTGAACGCTCCAATTTTAATTTTCCAGACATTGTTTCGATAATTACAGTAGTATCTTCTAATTGAGCAACTCTACCATGAATACCGCTTTTTGTAATTATTTTATCACCTACTTTTAAGCTACTTTCAAATTCTTTTTCATTTTTTGCTCTTTTTTGTTGTGGTCTGATCATAAAGAAATAGATTACCACAAACATTAATAGAAATGGCGCAAATTGCGTTAATTGTTCCATAATTTAAATTCTGTTTTTGATTTATTATTAATATTCTCTTTTTGCAAAATTGGCTCTTCGACTCCGATAAGAGTGTATTTTAATTGAAACTTTAAAATTAAAAATTGCCTGCCATTACATTAAACCTCTTCCAACTTTCACCATCTTTTTGTTAGCGGTAAGTTCTTTTACAAGGTTATCTAAAATTCCGTTGATAAAAATACTGCTTTTTGGTGTAGAATACTCCTTTGCAATTTCTAAATATTCGTTAAGAGTTACTTTTACCGGAATTGAGGGGAACTTCAGGAATTCGCAGATAGCCATTTTTAAAATAATCGTATCAATTTCAGCTATTCTTTCACTATCCCAGTTTGGAGTTTTATCATCGTATTCTTTTGCGAAAACAGATTCGTTTAAGACTGTTCTTCTGAACAAATCTTTAGCAAAATCTTTATCTTCAACATCTTTATACAATTTTGGCACTCTAAAATCATCCGGATCTTCCGTTTTTATAGCTTTCAATTGTTTGATAATATGTGTATTAACAACCGGAATATCATCAACCCATGTCAATTTATCATCTTCCAGATACTCATACAGCTTTTCATTAGGAACAATCACTTCAGAAAATAAATCAATTACAAACTGTCTGTCCTCTTCAAAAGTATTGACATTATTGCTCATGTATTTTGCATACAAATCGCTTGCTTTGATATCATTTAAAAGCAACAAAATATAATCATCATTTAATGACCAGTTATTTATTTTACGATTTTCTAAAGCGATGCTAAGGGAATTGCTTTCGGCAAGAAGCTGAAAAATTTTGTTCTTGATAAATTTTTCGTTTGGATTACGTTCTGCAGCAGTTGCAAGATGTTTTTTGCTTGAAAGATGTAAAAAAACAGATTCTTTTTTGCAAATTTCAATCAATGAAGAAAGCATTATAAGATATAAATCCTGAATATTATCAATACTGTAAAAAAGAAATTTTTCTTCTTTTTCCAGATTATCAGAACCACTTTGATGCATTGCATAAATGGATTGCATGACTTTAACGCGTAAGTGTCTTCTATTTACCACCTTGTAAGAACATTTAAAAATTAGTCTGCAAAAATAAGAATTTAACAGATGATAATAAAATTTAAAAGCATAAAAAACGAACTTTTTAAAAACCAAAAAAGCCCAAAAAAACAATAACGTTTTTTTTAGGCTTTTATACTAATTCAAATTTTATTCAAATGAAACCCCTATCGAATTTCATATGTATGCTGTTGCTTAACTTTTTTTGCTGTTTTCGATTTTTCTCAAATCGATACGGTTTTGAGCAATAGTAAGTGCTGCTTTATGCGTTGTCATTCCGTTTTTCACAGCATAATCGATAATTTCTAAGGTTGTGTTATAGATGTTTTCGGTTTTGCTCATGATTTCTGCTTTACCATAATGCTCTAATTCTGCATAAACATTGATAATTCCACCAGCGTTGATTAGGAAATCGGGAGCATATAAAATACCTCTTTCCTGTAATCTTGGTCCGTGAATATTCTCATCAGCTAACTGATTGTTGGCAGCACCGGCAATTACTTTTGCTTTGATTTTGTTTACTGTATTATCATTAATAGTAGCTCCCATTGCGCATGGTGCATAAATATCAACATCAGCACTGTACAAATCTTCTCCTGTAAAAATTGTCGCGTTATATTTTTTCGCTACTTCGTATAATCTTTCTTCGTTGATATCAGCAATTGTAACCTGTGCTCCTTCTTTAGTTAGGTATTCTACCAAAGCTT
Organism: uncultured Flavobacterium sp.; assembly: GCA_965650235.1. Classification (GTDB taxonomy): domain Bacteria; phylum Bacteroidota; class Bacteroidia; order Flavobacteriales; family Flavobacteriaceae; genus Flavobacterium. The sequence goes on from CBFGNY010000244.1 coordinate 2,378, forward strand.
CTCCCACGTGTCCAATTCCCTGAACCAGAACTTTTTTACCATCTAAAACATCAGAACCAAACTGGCTTTTTGCAGCCGCTTTCATTCCTAAATAAACACCATAAGCAGTGATTGGAGAAGGATTTCCAGATCCGCCTCTTTCTTCAGAAATACCCGTTACATAAGGCGTTACGTCTCTTACTGTGTCCATGTCTTTTGTTTCCATTCCCACATCTTCTGCCGTAATATATCTTCCGCTTAAAGAATGAACAAATTCACCAAACTTACGCATCAATTCTGGTGTTTTTTGCGTTTTGGCATCACCAATAATTACAGCTTTTCCCCCACCAATATTCAATCCGGTGATAGCAGATTTATAAGTCATACCTCTTGAAAGGCGCAAAACATCGTTCAGAGCTTCCCATTCGGTATTATAATTCCACATTCTGGTTCCGCCTAAAGCTGGCCCCATAACCGAATTATGAATACCAATAATTGCTTTTAAACCTGTATCTTTGTCATTGCAAAATACAATTTGTTCGTGATCATCAAAAGATAACTGACCAAAAACCGGATCCATTTTTTGAAGTTCCTTTCCAGTTGCAAAAGTTGCATCCATAGCGTTACTGTTTATTTGTTATAATTATGAATTCGTCAAAAAGACATATCAAAAATAAATAAAAAATAAGTATATGCTAATTTATTATCCCTAAAATAACAATATTGCAATTGATTTGTTTTAATTGAATATATCTTCTCTTAATTATAATGGAATATAATTTAAAAAACCAAATCATTTCAACATTGAATCTCTTAAAAAAATGAAAGAATTAAGCTATTTAAACAAATATTTCATTAAATATAAATATCATTTTTCCTTTGGAATTTTAATCACTATAATCGCACAAATTTTTTTCTTATTCACGCCAAAGCTGGTCAGCCAGTCTTTTGATACTATTGAAAGGTTTCTAAAATTATCAGAAGGCGATCGAAAATCATCAATTATTATCAATTATTATAAGGACGATCTGATTCATAATGTCCTGTTGATTATAGGAAGTGCGATAGTTGCGGGATTTTTGACCTTTTTAATGCGCCAGACTTTAATTGTCATGTCGCGACATATTGAGTTTGATTTAAAAAATGAAGTTTTCAAACAATATGAAAACCTGTCACAGAATTTCTATAAACAAAACCGCACCGGAGATTTAATGAGCCGAATCAGCGAAGACGTTTCAAAAGTCCGAATGTATGTTGGACCCGCTGTAATGTATACAATAAATACAGTCATTCGGTTTGCGATCGTTATCCTATATATGTACAATGTTTCTCCTTTACTCACATTATATACTATTTTGCCTTTACCGGTTCTTTCGTATTGTATTTTTAAACTGAGTTCAGAAATCAATAAACGAAGTACCACTTTTCAACAGTATTTATCAAAAGTTTCGAGTTTTTCCCAGGAAATATTCTCTGGAATCCGTGTCATTAAAGCCTATTCATTAGAAAATCAGCATCAGAATAATATGGTGGCTCTTGCGGATGAAAGCAAAAAGAAAAGTCTGGATTTGGCTAAAGTACAGTCACTGTTCGGTCCTTTAATGATCGCTTTAATCGGAATCAGTAATTTGGTTGTCATTTATTTTGGAGGCGTGATGTATATAAACGGAACCATTCCGAATATTGGAACTATTGCCGAATTTATTTTGTATGTAAACATGCTGACCTGGCCTGTTGCTTCGTTAGGATGGGTTTCATCAATGGTTCAGGAGGCTGAAGCCTCTCAAAAACGGTTGAATGAATTTTTGAAAATTGAACCTGAAATTAAAAACAATAATGAGGATCCTTCAGACATTCAGGGTTCGATTTCTTTTGAGAATGTGAGTTACACTTACGAAGATACCAATATTGAAGCGTTAAAAAATGTAACCTTTACAGTAAAAAAAGGAGAAACACTGGCCATTTTAGGAAAAACCGGTTCCGGTAAATCAACTATTCTATCACTTATTTCAAGATTATATGATGTCACTGAAGGAAGAATCACGATTGATGAAAACGAAATCAGTAAAGTAAATCTAAATGATCTTCGTAACAACATCGGGATTGTGCCTCAGGATGCTTTTCTATTTTCGGATACAATTAAAAATAATATCAAATTTGGCCATCAAAACGCAACAGATGAAGAGGTAATCCAGGCTGCCAAAAATGCTGTTGTTCATGACAATATCATTACTTTCAACAAACAATATGATACAGTTTTAGGAGAAAGAGGTATTACGCTTTCGGGAGGGCAAAAACAGCGTGTATCTATTGCAAGGGCCATTATTAAAGATCCCGCCATTTTGCTTTTTGATGATTGCTTGTCAGCTGTTGATACAGAAACCGAAGAAACGATTCTGAATAATTTATTTGAAATCTGCAAGGACAAAACGACCATTATAGTAAGCCATCGTATTTCATCAGCAAAAAATGCTGACAAAATTATCATTTTAGAAGATGGCAAAATCATACAACAAGGCACTCATAATCAATTAATAAATCAGGAAGGCTATTATTCATCGTTATATTTAAAACAACTTTCAGAAAAAGAATTACTTTAATTGTTGCGTAATAGATATTTTTTTATGATTTTTGAGTACTATTAATTCCCAAAAAATGATAGAACGTATTATGAGAGAAAATGACATGTTAGAAAAAGAAGAGATTTTTTCTAAAGTATTACGAGCAGGAAGAAGAACTTATTTCTTTGATGTAAGAGCGACTAAAGCTGACGATTATTATATCACGATTACAGAAAGTAAAAAATTTACTGAAGAAGACGGTTCTTTTCATTTTAAAAAACATAAAATTTACCTGTACAAGGAAGATTTTAGTGCTTTCGCCGAAATACTAGAAGAAATGACTTCTTATGTCCTGAACCACAAGGGTGAAGAAGTGATTTCTGAAAGACATCAAAAAGATTTTAAAAAAGAATACAGCACTGACAAAACTGAAGATCATCAGGTATCTAGTTTTACAAATATTGATTTTGATGATATTTAGTCAAAATAGCTTTTAAAAAGTACGGGTCCAAAATGTTCTGCATTTTGGACTTTTTTTATATATTTAAACTAAAAAACTAACCGTGAACAAACTAACCAAAAAACCACTATATTGTTTATTATCGTTTCTTTCCCTAATTTCAATATCTTACAGCCAGAAACAAGACCTGAAAATTGATCAAAAAATTGACAAAATCATAAAAAACATGACTTTGGAACAAAAA
>CBFGNY010000245.1:0-5607 GCA_965650235.1 uncultured Flavobacterium sp.
AAAAGAAATATAAAAAATAATGGCAATCATAAGTCAGCTTGCCATTATCTTATTTACAAATCTAAATTGCCTTCTATTCCGTCATCCATTGTTTTCCCTGTAACAAAAGCTACAGTCATTTTAGCAATTGCAACCATTTTACCGTTTTTATTATTCCAGTAATAACCATCTTCAGGAACAACTTTTATGATACTAAGGTCGGGATCATCCTCACCACCCGTCATCCAGACTTTTATAATAGGGTTCCATAATTCTTTAATCCTTTTTCTATCGTAAGAAATAGAAGCATTACCGTGCAGGAAAAGAAACTTATCGTGAGGCTGCGCAAAAACGATCTCTACTTTTGAGTTCTCCATAATTTCGGCATTTTTATTACTATTTTTATCCGAAAGAAAAAAAAGATTTCCATATTCGTCAATCTCCTGAAATGACATTGGTCGGGATTGTAATTTTCCGTTTTTATAGGTACAGAATATACAAGTTTTGATATCTTCAGCCAGATCTTTTATTTTTTCTGCTGCCGAAACGTTTTTTAGGTCTTTATGATCTCCCATGACTTTATTTTTTAAGTTGTATTTTAAATTTATTGAAGATACAAGGTCAGTTTTTTTTCTTTTTTTTAAGTTATATAATTCATTTTTAGGATTATGATATTTCTATTTCTAAAATTCTTCAGAAATTGAAGTTTGGTTGATAATTGTATTAAATTATTTATCTTTGAGTCATTAATTTAAAAAATCCTATGAATGATATAACTATATTCTACACGGATGACGATGAAGATGATTTAAGTATTTTTGCAGATGCTGTAGAGTCATTGCAGAAAAAAATAAAACTTCAGACCTACTCTGGAGGTGAAAAGCTGTTAAATGCAATCTATAATCCGCCGCCAACGCCTCATATAGTTTTTTTGGATTTAAACATGCCCGGAAAAAATGGTTTTGATGTTTTGGCAGAGCTTCGTAATGATGAGAAATCAGATATTCCGGTAATAATTTTTTCTACTTCAAATGAGCCAGGGATTATTGAAAAATGCCGACTGTTAGGAGCTAGTTTATTTATAACTAAGCCTGTATTAATGAAAGATATTATACAATCAATTAATCATGCTTTAGAAATCGATTGGAAAAATTTTGTTCCGACAGTGAGTAATTTTGTCTATAAATCATAAAGTAAATTAGTATAATTCAGGAAGGTAAATATCGAAAGTAGCACCTATATCTTTTTTACCATTGGCTGTAATAATTCCTTTATGGTTTTCTACAATTTTCTTTACAATTGCCAGGCCAATTCCGGTACCGGCAAATTCGCTTTCAGTATTCAGACGTTGAAAAACCTCGAAAATACGGTTTTTGTATGCTGAGTCAAAACCAATCCCATTATCTGAAATTTGAAGATGATAATACATTTTGTTAGGAAAATCAACCTGTGATTTTATTTTACTACCCTTAATTTTTTCCGCCTTAATTTCGATGACGGGAGCGACGCCTTTTTTAGAAAACTTCAAAGCATTACCAATCAGGTTATGGAGTAATTGTCGAAATTGAAAAGGAATAATAGTAGCTTCACCAAGAGGATGAAAATTGACAATGGCATTTTTTTCCTCAATGCGTTCAGAAAAATCGTGTTTTACTTCTTCGGCAATTTCGTCCAGATTTGCTTTTACAAATACCCTTTCTGCCGAATTTGTTCTGGAATAAGTCAGAAGGTCCTGTATTAAAGTCTGCATTCTTTTGGCAGAGACTTCAATGCGGCCTAAATAGGTTTTGGCTTTTGGCGAAATGTTCTGTTCGTCCAGATCAGATAACCGGCTTGCAAAAGTTTGAATCTTTCGAAGCGGCTCCTGCAAATCATGACTTGAAATGTAAGCAAAAGACTGTAATTCGATATTCATATTGATCAAATCCCGATTCTTGAGTTCTAATTGGGCAGTACGTTCAGAAACTTCTTTTTCAAGTTTCGTGGTAAAGTTTTTCTGATCCTGAATGTCAGTAGTGGCACCAACCCACATTTGGATGTTTCCATCAGCATCTTTTTGGGCAATGGCACGACTTTGGTGCCATCTGTATTTGCCGTCATAACGACGAAAACGGTGTTCAAATAAAAAATCGTTTCCTGTTTTCACCGCTTCCATCCACTTATTTATATTTTCTTTGCGTTCTTCCGGATGCACTATCTCTAACCAACCGTTTTTTTCAAATTCTTCTTTAGATCTGCCTGAATAAGTAAAGACGGATTGGTTATAGTAATTCAGATTTCCCAATGCGTCACTTGTCCAGATATGTTGTGGCATGGAGTCTGCCAGAAGCCTGAATTTTTCTTCACTTTTCATTAAAACCTCCTGGCTACTTTTTTCATCGGTAATATCTAAAACGGTACCCAGCATTTTTACGGGTACATGCGCTTCATCAAAAAATATTTTGCCATGAACCCTTATCCATGAAATAGTGCCATCTGGTTTGTTGATACGCGACTCATACTTATAAATACCTGTTTTTAAGGCTAATATTTGAGCTTTTTCTAAAATATGTTTATCTTCTGGGTGTATTTGGCTTTGCAGTTGTAAACGGGACAGAATTACATCTTTTTTATGACCAAATATAGTAGGCAGATTTTCTGAATATATTATTTCCTGATTTGGAATGTAAACATCCCATGTTGCTATTTCTGCTATTTCTGTAGCCAGACGGGTCCTTAGTTCAGCATCTTCTATCTTTTTTCTTGTTTCAACCTTGCTTGTAACATCATTAACAGTAACCATGATGCCGTTTGCTTCTCCATCTTTTTCAAAAAGCGGCGTATATTGATAATCCAGGTAAAATTTTTCGAGTTTTCCTTTTCTGTTTACATAAGCAATTGCTTCATTTTCACGAATTTTTTTCCCTTTAGAAATAACATCATTCAATAATTCCGGATATTTTTGTTCTAAAAGTTCAGGAAATATTTCGATTAAGGGTTTTCCAATTGTTTCTTTCTTTTTTCTCTGCCAGATGGTCTTCATCATAGTATCGTTGGCCATTTCTATAACATGGTTTTTACCTCTGAAAACAGCCATGGCAATAGGAGATTCCGTGACAATTTTCCTAAAAGCCTTTTCGCTTTCTGACAATAAATGACGGGCTTTTACCGCTTTTGTAACTTCGTATGCAACAATAACAACGCCAGTTACAATATTCTCTTCACGTAAAGGATAAAATACCAAATTAAAGTAGCCCACTTCCTGTTTGCCATATCTGTTTAAAGTCACTGAAAGCTCATCTGTGTAATATGGAATTCCACTTTGATGGACTTTTGAAAGTAAGGGATAAATCGTTTTTTCAGCTTCCGGTAAGTAGGTAAACACGGGTTTTCCTAAAATTTCTTCCTCGGTTTTATCCACAATTTGAAGGTAGGTGGTGTTTGCCATTTCAACAATTAGATCTTCTCCTTTTAAAATAGCAATTCCAACAGGTACTTGTTTTACCGTATTTCTAAATTTTTTCTCACTTTCCTCAACAGCATTTCGGGCAATTACCTGCAAAGTTACATTATTGGCTATTGCGACGACTCCTGAAATAGCGCCATCAGGATCTTTTAAAGCTTCATAAGCTACATTGATATAAGTAGTTTCGATTTTGCCATTCCGGGTTAATTTTACAGGAAGTTCGTATGCCCTGAAAGTTTCGCCTGTTGAACATACATTTTCCAAAATAGCTTCCAGCCCTTGCCCTGCAGCTTCAGGAACTACTTTAAATATGGGTTTGTTTAGAACCTGGTGTTCTTCTCTTTCCCAAATTTCAAGCATTAGCTCATTGGCTATTTCGACAATAAAATCCTTGCCTCTGAGAATACACATTCCATTAGGAGTTTGAAGAATGTTATTGAGATAGCGTTTGTTGCTTTCTTCTAATTTTTTGACCAGATTGACCTTATCCGTAGTTTCATTGCAAATGACTAAAACTCCTGTTGGTTTTCCTGATTCATTGTTTACCGGGGTATAACTAAAAGTCCAGTATACATCTTCCATTTTTCCGTTTCGGTAAATAGGCAATAACTGGTCTTCATGCCAGGTCGCTTCACCTTCTAAGAGAACCTGGTCGATGAGCGGTTTTATAAAATCCCAGATTTCTGGCCAGGAATCAGCTCCCTTTTGACCCAAAATGGATGGATGTTTTCCATCGTTACCAAGACTTGGACGATAAGCGTCATTATAAAAACAGATATGTTCAGGGCCCCAAAACAAAAACATTGGAAATTTAGAATTTAAAAGAAGTCCCAATGTGGTTCGTAAACTTTGCGGCCAGGAATCTACAGAACCTACCAAAGTTTTAGTCCAGTCTTTCGCACGGGTTAATTCTCCCATCTCACCGCCTTTTGCTAAGAAATCCTGATTTATTTGGGTCATTTTTAAAAAAAAAGGTATATATAATTAAAAAGAAAAAAGTTGTTAAGACTCCATAAATATACCAATTTATAAATAATTTCTTAGTTATTATTGATGTTAAATGAGTTTTTTTGTTTTTTACAGAAAATTATTTTAGAGACAAAAAAAATATTTTTTGAGTCAAAAGATAGGGTAATAAAGAATGAAATTTGTATCAGATAAAGGTTTTAAAACCTCAATTAGTCATTGTAACCAAATTATCATGGAAAAAGAACCTGCAAAAAACGAATTAGATAATCTAGAAGAGTATCAAAAAAAAGGATACTGCTGTAATTTTTTGTTTCAAAACGGAGGACTTATAGAAACAGAATCAAAATATTCCTATCAACCGGACGAAATTTTTATTGTTTCACACCATCGATACGAAGGAATCAGCAATCCTGATGACATGTCAATTTTGTATGTTATAGAAACTGCTGACAATAAAAAGGGAACTTATTTATTAGGATACGGACCAACAGCTGATCTGGAAGCAGCCGAATTTTTTAAAGACATACCAGAAAAAAATTACTCTACAAATGCCGATATAGATAAAATTACTTAAAAACTTAATTTAGATTCATGGTTAACATAAGTTAGGATTTTTTTATTTTGCTGTAAAACAGCTGTTCCAAATATGAATTTGGAGCAGCTGTTTTTTTTTAACAAATAATTATTAAACTATTAATTATGAAAGTAGTAAGAAAAATTATATAACAAGAAACGTTTAGAGTATGCCGAAATTTGAATTGTTCAAAAGAAGGAAATTAAGTAGGAAGTCTAAAATTTTGAACGCTTTAATTACAGAACTCTTTTAATGTTTATCAAATGAAAAAACTTTACTTAAATACAGGCGGAATGAATACTATTTTTAATGATCTTAAAGATAGTCTTGACGGGATTTTAACTTTAGAGAATAATCAATATAATTTAGTAATTAAGTCTAAAAATGCAAACGGGATTATAAGTGGCATAACACTTAACCAACAAATTTCATATTTGCAATTTGATATTGTCTTTAATGACGATATGGTATTAAGTATGGAATCTTTTGGCAATTCGCCTATATTATTTGCCTACTGTTCTGAAGGCAATTTGAGCCATAGTTTTGGAATTAATGGCGAAACAAAAAAAATTAAACCAAATCAAACGGGGATTATAAGAAACATATCAAATATTAATAGTGTTTTTTATTTCGAAGGATA
>CBFGNY010000246.1:0-5586 GCA_965650235.1 uncultured Flavobacterium sp.
AGACCAATATACCAATTATGAAAAGTTGTTTTATACCGGGCCGGTAGATCGTTTTTTCGAGTTTAAACACAGCTTAGAAGAAAAACTGGAATACCGTTCTATCAATTTTGTGAGTGAAACAATCGATGCCGAATTTTTTCAGGAAAACTCCGTTGTAAATTATCCGGGAACCGAAGTTGAGTTTACCAGAATCATCGAATACAAACACTTTGGAAACCAGAAATCTGACAAAACCACTATTGTAAAAGAATTTACAGTAGATGAGGGAGAACCATATTATCCTGTTCCAAATCCACGTAATCAGGAAATTTATGCCCGATATAAAGACGAAGCCGATAAATTAATTGATGTTCACTTTGTGGGAAGGCTCGCCAATTACAAGTATTTCAATATGGATCAGGCTTTTAAAAATGCGCTTGACTTATTTGATGAGTTAGAAAGAGAAAATAATGCTATTTATAAAACAGCCGTATAATGAAGCCTTTTAATACTTTTTTTATGGGAGGTTATGAATGTGCGGATCATATCAATCGTTCAGGAGAAAGGGTAGATCTTGTAAAAGCCACCCAGCATGATATTCGTGTCTTAGAAGATTACCAAGCCCTGGCAGCTATTGGCATCAAAACTGTTCGCGAAGGCATTTGCTGGAGCAGGGTCGAAACTTCTCCCGGAGTTTTTGACTTTTCTGAAGTTAAGAACCGTATGCAGGCAGCAGAAATATTTGGGATCCAGCAAATCTGGGATTTGATTCATTTTGGGTATCCTGATGGCATATATCCAACGCATCCGCATTTCTGTGAGCGTTTTGTACAATTGTGCGAAGCTTTTACCAGGTTTTATAAAGAAAACTCAAAGCAGCCTTTATTTGTTGTCCCAATAAATGAAATCAGCTTTTTATCCTGGCATTCAGGAGATGTCAGAGGCACAGTTCCTTTTGCCGTAAACAGTGGCTGGGACATTAAATACCATCTATGCAAAGCTGCCATTTTAGGGATAAAAAAGATGAAAAATATAGATCCTGAATGCTGCATCATCATGGTGGAGCCTTTGGTACAAATCCACGCTTTCGATCCAGGAAATTTGTGTCAGGCAATGGATTTAAATGAAAATCAATTTCAGGCAATGGATATTATTGCAGGCAGAATGTGTCCGGAACTTGGTGGTTCTGAAGATTTTCTTGAGATTCTTGGATTTAATTATTATTGGAACTGCCAATGGGAAGTAACCGGTGAACCGCTCGATTGGCCGGATATACAACAACGCAGAATCCCTTTTTCAGAATTACTAAAATTCGCTTATGAACGATATCAGAAGCCGTTGTTTATTTCAGAAACAGGTCATTTTGGAAGCGGCCGTGTTGAATGGCTTGAAGAAGTCAGTGCCCAATGCTTAAAAGCAAAAAAAGATGGTGTCGATTTACGAGGCATTTGCATATATCCCGTAACCGACCGCCCAGACTGGGATGACTTGAGTAAATATTCTCAATGCGGAATCTGGGACCTGGACGAAAACTGTAATAGAATTCCCCATCATGAATATATTAATGCAATATTATTAGCACAATCAGAGTTTAATAAAAAAAGTATTTTGAATCACGTAGTTGATTTTTTATATAATGTTTAATCAAAATATAGGAAAAAATGAAATTAACGAAAACAACAACCGGAATTACATTTAGTGCATTTGATTTATTACATGCAGGTCATGTTAGAATGCTTGAAGAAGCAAAACAGCACTGTGATTATTTAATTGTAGGGTTACAAACGGATCCGACTATAGACAGACCAGAAAAAAACAAGCCAACACAATCTGTTGTTGAAAGATATATCCAGCTCAAAGGATGCAAATTTGTAGATGAAATTATTCCGTATACCACTGAACAGGATCTTGAGGATATACTTCAGGCACTTCCTATTGACGTAAGAATTCTTGGAGAAGAATACAAGGATAAAACCTTTACGGGTCGTGAATACTGCGAAAAAATGGAAATTAAACTTGTTTTCAATAAACGTAATCATCGTTTCTCAAGCAGCGGACTAAGAAGGGAAGTTTATGAGCGTGAATGTTTAAAATTGGTATAATCATGATACATCCTGATACAGAAGTACGCTTCATTAGCAAAGAAAAAGGATATGGTGTTGTGGCTACAAAATTAATTCCGAGAGGAACTATTACCTGGGTTCAGGATGACCTGGATCAGATATATACCAGAGAGCAGATAGCAAGCCTGAATCCTTTTATAAAAAAACATCTGGATACTTACTCTTTTACCAATAAAAATGGTGAAATGGTTTTGTGCTGGGATAATGGAAAATTTGTCAATCATAGTTTTAAGCCAAGCTGTTTTAGTACGCCCTATGATTTTGAAATCGCCATAAGGGATATATACCCGGGCGAAGAACTGACGGATGATTATGGTTATCTGAATGTAGAAACACCTTTTGAGGTTATTGATGAAAATACGGTTCGAAAAACGGTATTCCCGGACGATATTCTGAATTTTCATGAAGAATGGGATGCCCTGATTAAAGAAAACGCTCCAAAAGTTTTAGAAGTTGAACAGTCTCTATTAGAATTGATTCCGGAAAAAACCTGGAATGAATTTGTAAATGCCGTTCACAATCCAAATCAAATGAGATCAATACTCGAATGTCATTATCAACATGATATTCAGGTAAAAAAAGCTTCTTAGTTTTAGATAAAATCAGAATATAATTATAACTAAAATTTTATAATATGCCTTCAGAAATTGTTAGTAAATGCAGTAAAGCAATAGCGGCAAAAGGATGGAATATTGCCTTTGCCGAAAGTGCCACTGCCGGCAGGATGAGTGCAGAATTTGCAATGACGGAACATTCAGGAGCAATTTTGCGTGGAGGAATTGTTTGTTATGATGTATTTATCAAGGAACAAATCTTAAGTGTTCCACATGTCGCTATTGAAAAATATACTCCCGAGTCAGCAGAAGTTACGCAAATATTAGCCCAGCAGGCATCAAAAATATTCAATTCAAAAGTAACCGTAGCCATTACAGGATTAACAAGTCCGGGAGGCAGTGAAACTGAAGAAAAGCCGGTAGGGACGATTTTCTTTCATATTATAACTCCTGTCGAAAAAATAAGTCATCGCGAAGTTTTTCAGGGAACTCCTGAAGAAATTATATTAAAAACAATTGATAAAACAGCGAAGCTTATAATGGACAGCGTTCCCAGCTAATAAAAAACTAAACCACTAGCGACTGAAAGTCCATAAAATTATGTTGGCAGACTGAAAGCCTGCAAGGCAGTAGCACTTATTTGCTAACCACAAATTACACAAATTAGCGCTTATTTAATTTGTGTAAATTTGTGTAATTTGTGGCTAAAATATTTTTAGAAGCTAAAGCAAAATGCACTAAAGTATATAGTTTTAAACTATATCTGAGACCAATAAAAAACCTGTAATCTCAGTTTATAAAGATTACAGGTTTATCAATAGAGATAAGTAAGAAGTTTATTCTTCTTCCTCATCATCCATTTCTTCATCTCCCGAAGCTTCAAAATTAATATTGTTATAAGCAACTTCAGTTAAAAGGCTGTCTGCTTCCTTTTCTTCCTCTAAAGTCTGCTGTAATAATTTCAAAGCTTCATCTTCCCCTAAGGTTTGTGCAAATGCAGCCAATGTACCATAAGTAGCGATTTCATAATGCTCAATTTTTTGTGAGGCACCAATGATTCCTGCATCTCTCACAGGTCCTTCCTGAGTTTCTTCCATAATGCTCTCTCCTTCTTTGATTAAGCCTTCCATTGCTTCGCATTTTTTTGCCGATGCTTTTTCTCCAATTAAATCAAACACCTGCTCTAATCTGCTTACCTGCTCTTCTGTTACCGCAATGTGATCGTTAATTGTAGCAATCAGATTTTCTGAAGTAGCATTTTTTCCCATTTTTGGAAGTGCTTTTACCAAAGCCTTTTCTGCCCAATAAATGTCTTTTAGCGAATCTACAAACAATTCCCTAAGTCCGTCTGCAGCCGAAGATTTCGCTTTTACAGTACCTTTTCCTTTTGATGGTGTTTTTGCACTTTTAGATTTAGTTGTAGTTGCTGTACTCTTTTCTTTCGTTTTCATAATATCATTTTTTAATTAATTGTACTTTTTCAAAAGTATAATTCGTACACTATCAAGTTTTTATAAAATTATAATTGGGTTTTATAAGATTAGCACGTAAGCTTAAATACCTAATATTGATATTGTATAAAAAGCAGGCTGCAATTTTATAATGAAAAAAAAGTTTGTCGTTATAAATTTGAAATAGAATGTCTATAGGAATAAATTCTGACTTAAAAAAATTACAAAATGATACATATATTAGATTCCCCCGATAATGTTGTTGCTTTTAGAGCCATAGGAGAGATAACAAAAGAGGATTATAAAACTGTTATTGAACCAGCTATTGACAAGCTTGTTAGACACATTGATAAAATCAATTTTCTGTTTTTAATAGATACGGAAATTGAAAATTTTACAGCCGCTGCATGGATGCAGGATGCTTTAATTGGTCTTAAAAATTTAGGCAAATGGAACAGGTCTGCGATTGTAACGGATTCTGAAAAAGCCATTTCCTTTACCGACAAATTTAGCTATATGGTACCCGGAGAATTTCGTGGTTATAAAAAAGAAGCCTTTAATGAAGCCCTGAACTGGGTTCAGGGAAATGAAACTGAAAATAATAACTGATACTTTATAATAAAATATAAATGGATAATAAAAAGAAAACTATGATCAATGAGCACATGGCAAACGAAAGAACTTTTTTGTCATGGATCCGCACCGGTATTGGTATTATGGTATTTGGTTTTGTGATTGTTAAATTTTCGGTATTTGTCAATCAATTACCAGTCGAATTTTTTAAAGACTCAACGATTCCAAAAAACGGATTTACAATATTTATTGGAATAGCCTTAGTCCTGACAGGTGCAATAACGATTTTATTATCCTATTGGAAATACAAGCAAACGCATAAACTTTTACAAAAAGGCGAATACCTTTATTCAACCATGCTATTGACAATTTTGACAGTAGTTATTTTTTTTATGAGTATTGTTATAATTGCTTACTTAATTATGGCAGCTTATCCGTTTACTTTCCAATTGTATGACTAAAATAATTACGGAATAGCTGATACTTCAAACAATACATATCTCTTGATCGGATATACCTTATAAATCAGATTTTGAAAAGGTAAAATCAATTCTATAAACACCTGTAAATTATGTAATTACATTTATATCTTTTATAAAATTTTAGATTTTTCTACTTGTACTTTAGAGCTATTATTAATCTTAAATTTTATATTATGAACATAGATGAAAGAGGAAATTACGGTCAGAATGATTTGTATTTTCAGGATGAAGCACAATACAAGGACGATGATTCGGTTTCTAATGTATTAGATAATTCAATTAACGACGGAGATCAGGATGTTTTTAATCAACAAGATCCTGACGAAGATTATCGGGATCCGGATGACATGGATCCGGATGATCTGGAAGATGAAAATTTTACAGATGCAGATGAATTGGATGATGATTTTGATGATGACCTGGA
>CBFGNY010000247.1:0-5557 GCA_965650235.1 uncultured Flavobacterium sp.
CCTGTGAAAATCTTATCGCTGATGAAGGTTCCATTTTATTTTCATCAAAACAGATCAGACAAGACAAACCAAACGAATTACCAGCCAGCATTGTCATAATAGCAACTACAAGTCAAATACTTCCTATGAAGAGCGATGGTTTAAGCGCTATTAAAAGAAAATACGAAAGGGATTACCCTACAAATATTACCACAATAAAATATTTTGAAAAAGCAAAAGAAGAAGATTTTACTCAGTATGGAAGTGTTGCTAAAAATCTATACCTATTGCTTTTAGAAGACCTTTAAGATGAATGAAACACTCAAGAGAACCATTTCTGGTGCTGTTTATATCGCTCTATTGCTAACATCTATATTGTTTTCTACCGAAAGCTTTATTATCCTTTTTGGCATTTTTCTAATTATTGCTATTTATGAGTTTTGTAATTTAGTTAATCTCAATAAAGTATTTTCGATTCTTTTTGGAATTTTATTATATACAACTATTATATTGGTTAGTCACTACAATGAAGAAACTACTGCATATTTTGTTCGGACAATTAATTCAAAATTAGATTTAAACATCAATATTCAACAGTTAGATTTAATATTACTTGCTGTAACAATTGTCATATCTATTAAATGTATTTTGTTTTTATTTTATGACAGTGTTCAAAAAATAAGTATTTCCTCAAAATATCTGTATTTACTGGGATATATTACTTTGCCTTTTATCTTTATAGTTAAAATTTCTTTTGGCGCCAACGACTACAATCCCAAAATCATTATCGGATTATTTATTTTAATCTGGACCAATGATACATTTGCTTATCTGGTAGGAAAATCTATTGGAAGACATAAATTATTTGAACGCATATCACCTAAGAAAACTATTGAAGGCTTTGTTGGCGGAACAGTTTTTGCTTCTTTTGCAGGTTTTTTAATTTCAAAATTATATATTCAGCCCAATCCTGACTTCAGCAGCAGATCAATTTTAATTTGGATGATTATAGCTTTAATTGCCAGCATTTTTGGAACAATTGGAGATTTGATAGAATCTAAATTTAAAAGAATTGCAGGCGTTAAAGATAGTGGAGCCATTATGCCAGGTCATGGAGGTGTTTTAGATCGATTAGATAGTGTTATATTTGTAGCACCAGTTATATTTTTATTTTATCAAATTTTATATTATGTTTCATAAAGAAGGAGGTCCATCCATTTTATTAGGTACTGCTTTTGCTGTTGCCGTACTTTTAGTTGCTGACAAATTTATTGACATTGTATGGCTGAGAATGCTTGTACAAATTGCAGGAGTATTGATTCTTATTATTATTTTACAGTTTTTTAGAAATCCTAAAAGAATAGCAATAAGAAATAATGATCATATTCTTGCTCCAGTAGACGGAAAAGTTGTAGTTATTGAAGAAGTTTATGAAGGTGAGTTTTTCAAAGATAAACGCCTGCAGGTTTCTATTTTTATGTCGCCTATCAACGTACACGTAACCCGTTATGCAATGGACGGTATTATAAAATTCAGTAAATACCATCCTGGTAAATTTTTAGTAGCCTGGCATCCAAAAGCAAGCGAAGAAAATGAAAGAACTACGGTTGTTATTGAAAACGAAACTTTCGGGCAAATATTATACAGACAAATTGCAGGTGCACTGGCACGCAGAATTGTAAATTATGCTCAGGAAGGAATGCAGGTTATTCAGGGAACTGATGCCGGCTTTATCAAATTTGGTTCGAGAGTCGATTTATTTTTACCTTTAGGTACTCCAATCAATGTGGTTTTAAATCAAAAAGCAATTGGAGGTAAAACTATTATTGCTACAAAAGCTTAAATGACTAAAAAAGATTTAGATATTCGTTTTTCGGAGGCTGTAGAAACTGCTATGAAGATGACACAGGCTTCGTTGCCCCAAGATGTGCAGCTAAGACTTTATGCCTATTACAAACAAGCTACTTTTGGAACAGCAGTATATAATCACTCTGAAAACTTTGATTTGCGCAATGCTTTCAAAACAAATGCCTGGATGCAAATCAGTCATCTATCTATTGAAGAAGCAAAAGAGAACTATATAGATATAATTAATTCACTAACATCAAAATAATTTAACTATGAAGAAGAACATCATTGGTTTTACTGTCACAGCTTCATTTCTGATATTATTTTCCTGTAATGATAATAATAAATTAACAGAAGTTGTTGAAGTTCCTTTACCTACAAAAGAAGAAAAAATTTTAATAGGTGTTCCTGCAGATGTAAAAGCAGATGAAGGTTCATTTGCCCTTACAAAACTCCCTTTTGCGTATGATGCTTTAGCGCCCGCTATAAGATCGTTAACATTAGAGACGCATTATTCTAAACATTATTTAGCTTATACCAATAATCTAAACAAAGAAATCATCTCAACCGAATTTGAAAATGCTCCAATTGAAGATATCCTGAAAAAAATGGACATGAACAATGCGAAGCTTCGTCAAAATGCCGGCGGGTATTACAATCATACTCTTTATTTTGACATTTTAACACCAAAAGAGCAAACTCCAAAAGATACTTTAGCAGGTTCAATAAATAAAGAATTCGGATCATTTAATAATCTTACCACTCAGTTTAAAAATGAGGCTACAAAACAATTCGGATCAGGATGGGTTTGGCTTGTTGTTGACAGAGCTGGAAAATTACAAATTACAACTACTGAAAATCAGGATAACCCTTTAATGAGAAATGCCCTGATACCAGGAACTCCTATTTTAGGAATCGACTTATGGGAACATGCCTATTATCTGGATTATCAAAACCGAAAAGGAAGTTATATTGATGCTTTTTACAAATTAATCAATTGGGAAAAAGTAAACGAAAATTACAAAAACGCGCTGACTAAGGTTAAAAAGTATTAAAAAATAATTTAAATAAAAAACCTCGAAAATTATTACTTTTCGAGGTTTTTATTTATCAGGATTGGAAACTTTCAAAAATTAAATACCTGCAATTACTTTTATTTCATCAATAATACGAAGTGCCAGAACATCTGCTTTTTCCTGAGAAGATGCTTCGGTGTAAATACGGATAATCGGTTAGATGAAGCCACTCGGTCGCAAAATCAATTTTTACACGATCAATCGTTGTAATATCTTCGGTTTTATATTTTTCAGTCATAGCAATCAAAATTGCATCAACATCAATTTGCGGTGTTAATTCAATTTTGTTTTTGCTCATATAGTATTCCGGATAGGAAGCACGCAACGCTGAAACCGACATTTTTTTATTCGCTAAATGCGTTAAAAATAAGGCTACTCCAACTAAACTGTCTCTTCCGTAATGTGATTCCGGATAAATAATCCCTCCATTTCCTTCTCCACCAATAATAGCATTATTTTTCTTCATCAATTCTACAACATTAACTTCGCCTACTGCACTTGCCTCGTAGCTTCCGTTATGTGAATTCGTTACATCGCGTAACGCACGTGATGAAGACATATTCGAAACTGTATTTCCGGGAGTTTTACTCAAAACATAATCAGCGCATGCCACCAACGTATATTCTTCTCCAAACATTTCCCCATCTTCACTAATAAAAGCCAAACGATCAACATCAGGATCTACTACAACTCCTAAATGCGCTTTTTCCTTAACTACTAATTCTGAAATATCCGTCAGGTGTTCTTTTAATGGCTCGGGATTATGAGGGAAATGTCCGTTTGGTTCACAATATAATTTTACAACTTCAACACCCATTAATTCTAATAATTTTGGAATAATAATTCCACCTGAAGAATTTACTCCGTCTACTACTACTTTAAATTTTGCCTCTTTTACAGCCTGAACATCAACTAATGGCAATCTTAAAACTTCATCAATATGAATGTCCATGTAAGCGCTATTTATTGTAACCTCTCCTAAATTATCAACATCTGAGAAATTGAAAGCTTCAGCTTCAGCAATTTCAAGAATTTTTGCACCTTCAGCTCCGCTTAAAAACTCACCTTTTTCATTCAACAACTTCAAGGCATTCCATTGTTTTGGATTGTGAGAGGCCGTTAAAATGATACCTCCATCTGCTTTTTCCAATGGAACGGCAATTTCTACTGTTGGGGTTGTCGAAAGCCCAAGATCAATTACATTAATTCCTAAACCTATCAATGTATTTACAACCAGATTATGAATCATTGGTCCGGAAATTCTGGCATCGCGACCAATTACAACAGTTAATTTTTCTTTTGAAGTATTGTTTTTTAGAAAGGTTCCGTAAGCCGAGGCAAACTTCACAGCATCAACAGGTGTCAGGTTATCTCCTACTTTTCCACCAATTGTTCCCCTTATTCCTGAAATCGATTTTATTAAAGTCATTTTTGTGAGTTATGGTTATTTATTACAAATATAAAAAAGTTGCTGAGTTACTAAGGAGTTAAGGTATTAAGATTTTAGAATATCGTTAATATTCAAAACAAAGACCCTATTTTTTTAACAAAAAACATTTAAAAAGTTTTTTATATATTTACAATAATTAGCTAAATTTTTTAGCACATCAGAAACATTAAAAATGAATTTTTTAGCTCACATATTTCTTTCCGGTGAAAATGATTTAATTAAGATTGGTAATTTTATGGCCGATGGTATTCGTGGGAAGCAATTTGATCATTTTCCTGATGATGTTCAAAAAGGAATTATTTTGCATCGCTTTATAGACACTTATACCGATTCACATGATATTTTCAGGCAAAGCACCAAGCGATTACATGAAAAATATCATCATTATTCTGGTGTAGTTGTGGACATTCTTTATGATCATTTTTTAGCTAAAAACTGGACAAAATATTCGGATGAAAAATTAGAAGCTTTTATCAATCGCTTTTATTGTTCATTACATGACAACTATTCTATACTTACAGAAAAAACACAAAGCATAATGCCTTATATGATTGAAAAAAACTGGCTTTTGAGTTATCAAACTGTTGAAGGAATTCATCAGATCTTGACACAAATGGATTTAAGGTCAAAAAACGTATCTAAAATGCAATTTGCCAGCGAAGAGTTAAAAGAATTTTATCCTGAATTTGAGCAAGAGTTTACCCAATTTTTTGTGGACATTCAAAAGCAAACTAACGAAAAATTACTTACCTTATAATAATTTTTTTCCCTGTGGAATTAATTCAATATTAAAAGATTGTTGATAAAAAAACATGCACTTTTGAATGTTAAAACCTAAATTTGCGTTATTCCTTAATTTCCACAAATAAAATGCTAAAAAAATATTTCAGAAAATTAGAAAGCATTATAACTTTGGCTCAATCCTTAATGACACCAAAGCAGTTTATTTTTTTATCAAGTGTTTTAATTGGTATTTCATGCTCTTTGGCGGTAATTGTTTTAAAAACCTTTGCCCATAGTGTTTTCTCTTTTGCTACTTATATAAATGGTATTTTAAAATTGAGTTTCATTAACAGTATTTTGCCAATTATTGGTATTTTACTTACTGTTTTTGTAATTAAAAGAGTCCTTAACGGTTCTATAGAGAAAGGCACATCTCAAATCTTATATGCTGTTGCTAAAAAGGCAAGTATTATTCCAAAAA
>CBFGNY010000248.1:0-5541 GCA_965650235.1 uncultured Flavobacterium sp.
ACTTCTTCAAACAAAAAGACCGAAGTCGTTAGAGACATCATACATCATATAAAAGCCGTTTCTAAAAACAGCGTACTTGTTGCTTCTCAAAATCTGGGTTTGATTGCCTTCGAAAACGGTTCCTTTATTGGCAGCCGTGTTCCGCTTGTGAGGTTAGGAAACAGAAATGTTATTAATAATTATGATGCAATCACTATTCAGGAGGATAAAAAAAATACGCGATGCTGGGTTTATGTGCGCAATGTGGGGCTTTGCAATTACAGTTACGATTCTAAAAGCCTGCAAGTTGTTTTTCCTTTTTTGGCAGAAGTAAAAACAATGAAACTGGCTGCTGACGGAAATCTTTGGTTAGGAACTGATGAAGGGCTCTTTTTGTTAAATACAAAATCTGGTTCTCTTTCTCAGAATTATTTTCCGAACAAATGTATTGTAAGCGGGATTCATCTGGAAAAAGAAGGAGAGATATGGCTTACAACAGATGGCTGCGGTATTTATCAGGTTCTTGGAAAAAGTAAAAAAGCGATTCCGTATAATGAATTAAATGATAATCAGCTAGCCAAAAGTAATTCGGTTTGGAGTTTGTATAAAGACAAAGCGGGAACCAAATGGTTTGGTTCCTTGCGGGGCGGGATAAGCATGCTGAGCAATACGCCACAATATTTTAAAAGTGTAAGGGACAAGGCCAAAGATCCAGCCGAAAACTTTATTTTGTCTTTCTGTGAAGATGAAAAAAATAATGTATGGGTAGGTACAGATGGTGCAGGTTTAAAATACTGGAATAGAAAAAGCAATACTTATATCAATTATGGCAATAAGCTTTCGAGTAGTTTCATTACCGGTATAATCCGTGATGATAATAATGATATCTGGCTTTCTACCTGGGCTGGCGGTGTAAACCGAATTAATAAAAAGAATAATACTGTAACGCAGTTTTTATGTTACAACCCTTTTACGAAACAAAACGAAAAAAACATTTGGTTTGTTTATAAGGACTCAAAAGCTAATATTTGGGCAAGCGCTACAAATGAAGGTTCTTTATACATTTTTGACCGTACTGCAGGCCGCTTTGCTATTTTTGACAAGGATATCAATAATTTGCAATGCCTGACAGAAACAAGTGATGGAAAATTGTGGGGAGGAAATTACACTACGCTTTTTTCTATAGAAAAAGGAAGCCGTAAGATCAACAAAACAACAATTGGCAAGCCTGTTCGCTGTATTCATGAAGACAAAGAAAAAAATCTCTGGCTGGGAACCCAGGAAGGTGGCTTGTTATTGTTTGACAGAAAAACAAATACATTTAAGAGATTTACAACTGATAATGGCCTGCCTTCGAATACCATTTTAAGATTACTCGAAGATAAAGAAGGAAATCTTTGGATGAGTACTTATAACGGTATTTGCAGATTTGATAAAAAGAGAAAAACGTTTAGGAATTTTTCTGTAAATGATGGACTGCAAAGCAATCAGTTTAGCTTTAATGCCGGAATTAAATTAGCCAGCGGAGAGTTTTTATTTGGAGGAATAAATGGTTTTAGCATCTTTTTTCCTGAAACTATTAAGAGTTTTAATCAGGAGAATAACTTATTGCTGACAGATTTTTATGTAAACAATCAGCCAATTGAGGAAAGTAAGGCCGAAGTGATTTCAGGGGAAAATCAGGGCAAGATAAAAGAAGTCAGTTTAGCTTATGATCAAACCACTTTATCACTCGATTTTGTCGCCCTGGATTATAACAATGCAGATAAGATCAATTATGCTTATTTTCTTGATGGCTGGGACGATCAATGGAATTACGTGGGGCAGACCCGAAAAGCAAATTACTCAAGATTACCTGAAGGAAAATATACTTTTAAAGTAAAAACAACCAATTTTAAAGGCGGATGGAACAAAGAAGTAAGTCTTGTTTCTATAGAAGTTTTACCCCCGTGGTACAGAACCTGGTGGGCTTATTTATTGTATTTATTGACAGTTGTCGGAATCCTTTTTGCTTATCTGCAATACAATAAAAACAAAGAAAGATTAAAATATAAGGTTAAAATTGCCGAACTGGAAAGCAAGAAGGAAAGGGAAATTGCCGAAAAACAATCGTCGATGTTTACCTATATATCACACGAATTCAGAACACCGCTTTCGCTAATTATAAATCCGCTAAAAAAAGCGGTACAGAAAGAAAGTGTTCAAAATGGTTCTTCAGGAAGTGATTTAGCGATTGCGCATCGAAATGCAAGAAGACTTTTAAGTCTTGTAGATCAGTTGCTGCTTTTTCGTAAAGCCGAAAATGATGCTGACTCTCTCAGATTATCTACCATCAATGTTAATAATTTGTGTAATGAAGTATATCAGTGTTTTGTAAATCAGGCAAAAGATAAGAATATTCAATACAACTTTACTATTCCGGATCATGACATTATGATTATAGGAGATTATGAGAAAATTGAAATTTCGTTGTTCAATCTGATGTCAAATGCGTTTAAGTATACCCATGCTGGCGGAGAAGTTAATCTTATATTGACTGAAAATGAAACCGATGTAATACTTGAAATTTTAGATAATGGTGTTGGTATAGAGCAAAAAGATATTGAGGTTATCTTCGAAAAATTCAGGCAAATCAATTCAAAAGTTTCGGTGGGAACCGGTTTCGGAATCGGACTTTATATCGTGAAATATTTTACCGATAAACATAAAGGGACCGTAAGCTGTACCAGTGAACCAGGTAAAGGAAGTGCTTTTAAATTAACATTTTTAAAAGGAAGCAGCCATTTTGAAGATGTTGAAATAACAAATGATATTCCGCAAAGAAGTCAGTTGTTTAATGAATTGATACTCGATGAAATAGAAGAAAATAATCAGTCTTCAGACATAGTTTCAGAAAATGATTTTAAGAATAACTTGCTTACCGTAAAACGTACCATTTTGATTATTGATGATAATGCGGAAATCAGAGGATATCTGATCAAATTATTTTCAGGAAATTATATCGTTTACAGCGCAGAAAATGGAGAAGAAGGTTTGAAACTGACAAAAAAACACATGCCGGATCTTGTAATCAGCGATATTACGATGGAAGAAATGGATGGACTCGAATTATGTCGAAAAATCAAGGAAAGTGATAATTTATCTCATATTCCGGTTATTTTGCTAACAGCATCAAAAAATCAGGAAACACATCTTCAGGGAATCAGCGATGGTGCCGATGATTATATTACAAAGCCTTTTGATGACGATATTTTAGTTGCAAGAGTAGAATCACTTTTAAAAAACCGCAGCAATCTTCGAACTTATTTCCTTGACAGTATAACACTTAAGGAAAATACACAAAAAGTTCCTGTAGAATATCAGGAAATCTTAAAAAGATGTATCGATATTATAGAAACTAATATTCATAAAAAAGATTTTACCATTAAGAATTTTGCTATGGAAATGGGTATGAGCCACAGAACTCTTTACACAAAAATTAAAATCATTTCGGGGCAGACTTTAAATGCTTTTATTCGTTCGGTTAGAATAAGAAGAGCTGCTATGCTCATGCTTACCGAAGAAATGAATATTGCCCAGGCAAGTGCTGAGGTTGGTTTTGAAGACCCAAAATATTTTAGACAGCAATTTGTAAAATTATTTGGTATGACACCTTCTGAATACATTAAAAAATATAAAACCTCTTTTAATGCCGATTTGAATATCATAAAATAACTGTAGCTTTTCTATAAAAAATGATTCAAGTCATTTTAATACCACTTAAAGTATAAAAAGTTTTTTTCCTCGCCCCAGTCCTCTCCACACGATCGAAAGCGAACTGGTGAAACAAAAAAGAGGAAATTAAAAAAGTCTGATTATTTCATATTTCTAAATGGTACAAGTTTACTTGTAAGCCTGAACGATAGTGTACAAAGTGAAATAAATAGCATCTGTAATTTCTTTTATGCGGATCCTCCTGCGTTGTGACAATAAAAACCAGGAAAAGAAAGTTTTGCAAATAAAAAGTAGAAATAATATTTAAGCCAATTAGCCCAATCTGGAATTTCTAAAAAAGGTAGCAGAACACACGAAGTAAATCCCATTCATAAAGCAACACATTTTAATATATATACTTCACAATAAAAGAAGCCACAAACTGTTTTAACAGTAAATAAAAATTCAGAGAAACAATTGTATATAATTCAAAAAAAATATGATATTTTTTCACACTCTTTAATTTTTAGTCTAAAATAAACGCTAATTACCAATTTGACCTCCTTTTTTTTCGAATTTGACCCTCATCAAAATTTCAAACTAAACATTACTTTGCATAATCAGGTTAATATGTTAGTTGTGTTACTGAGAGTGTTATAAGTGTTTGTTTTACGATAAGTTTTTTGTCTGTTAAAGAATTGAGCTTTCTTTAAGTAAGATAGTAAGAGTTAATTTTACATAATTACTTATCTAAACCCCGTGGTTTAAAAATTACGGGGTTTAATTAAAATAATGCTGCCTGAATTAATTAAAAAAAACAAAGACCGGATATCAAATATTAATTAAAACCCATGTATATGAAAATAAAAGAATAACCATTTTGCAGTTGCTTGTCTCAAAAAAGAAAGAGATGAACATACATATTTGCAACTTTTTAAGATTTAAAAAACCAAACTAACCTAACTTAAAACCAAAGAAATGAAAAAAAATATATTTTTATTTTTTCTTGCCTTTTGTGCAGTCCTTTTTAACGGATGCCAAAATAACGAGTCAGATTTCCCTAGTTCTGACAATCCTACAGTAGTTATTGCTACAAAAGAAATTTATGGTGCGCCAACCAGAAAATTTGAAATAAAAGCCGCTTTGGCTGATGACCTGGGATTAAAGAGTGTACAAATTCAAATTCCTGAATTATCCCTTGATAAAGTGATTACGTTTGAAACAAATCCTTTGCTTGAAACCTACGATTTAAGTTATTTTTTCGAAGTTCCTGCAAACAGAGGAACCTCTGAAGCTTTCAAAATTAAATTGAAAATAACAGACGTTTCAGGAAATTCAATTGATGAAGAGATCAACCTGCGCCTGGACGGAGAATTTGCTGCTCCTGCAATAAGCATGATTACTCCAAAAGAAGGAGCTGTTATTTTATTATCAACCAGTAATTTGCTGCCGGTAAATTTTGTAGTTAATGACGATTCCGGAATTGATTATGTTCAGGTAAAATGTGAGGCTCTTGGTATAGACGAAACAGTTCAGTTAACTGATGCTCCACAATCCTATACTTTCAATAAAATATATACATTACCCGTTACGGCTGATAATTATGTTTTAACCATTACGGCAAAAGATAAGTTTGCAATTCCTAATACAGGAAGTCTAAACATCAATATTGTGGCTACCAATGAGTATCCGGCTATATATTTATGTGATCAGCCAAAAGGAACCAATCTTACGACAGATGCAGTGGGTGTTCCGATGTATTTTCACGAGAAAGCCGGTCAGGATTTTGAATTTAAATATTATGCCGATAAAGATAACAAAGAAATTTATTTCTTAGGACAGGAATCAGACTTTGCCCCACACTGTTTT
>CBFGNY010000249.1:0-5452 GCA_965650235.1 uncultured Flavobacterium sp.
TTGATGTAATCATCACGATGCCGGCTGTTATGGGTAAATTAGGTCCATTAGGTCGTATTTTAGGACCTAGAGGTTTAATGCCAAACCCTAAAACAGGTACAGTAACTATGGATGTTGCTAAAGCTGTTGCAGAGGTTAAAGCTGGTAAAATCGATTTTAAAGTTGATAAAACTGGTATCGTACATGCAGGAATTGGTAAAGTTTCTTTTGGAGCTGAGCAAATTTATGACAATGCACACGAAATTATTCAAACATTAATCAAACTTAAGCCAACTGCTGCTAAAGGTACCTATATTAAAGGTATTCACCTTACAAGCACTATGAGTCCTGCAATTGCATTGGATCCAAAAGCAGTATAATTGGTAGTTAATAATTTTTAGTATGACTAGAGAAGAAAAATCAATCGCGATTGAAAATTTAACTGCGCAGTTAGCTGGTACAAATATCATTTATGTATCTGATATTTCTGGATTAAACGCAGAGACAACTTCAAGCTTGAGAAGAGCTTGCTTTAAAGCAGGTATAAAATTAGAGGTTGTAAAAAACACTTTGCTTGCAAAAGCAATGGAAGCTTCTTCTAATGATTATGGTGATTTACCTTCAGTATTGAGTGGTAACAGTGCTATATTCATTTCAGATGTTGCAAATGCACCTGGAAAAATAATTAAAGATTTCAGAAAAAAATCGGCTAAACCTGTATTAAAAGGAGCTTATATCAATTCTGAAATTTACATTGGTGATGATCAATTAGATGCATTAGCAACTATCAAATCTAAAGAAGAACTTCTTGGAGAGCTTATTGGATTATTACAATCACCAGCACAAAGAATTATTTCTGCTTTACAAAACAAATTCGCTGGTAGCGAAGAAGAGACTGAAGCATAATATTCAAAATGAGAAATTCATTTTCTCATTGCTTAATTAGCGCACAATAAACAAAATATAATTTTACAAATCATTTTAAACGATAGAAAAAATGGCAGATTTGAAACAATTCGCAGAACAATTAGTTAACCTAACAGTTAAAGAAGTTAACGAATTAGCAACAATATTAAAAGACGAGTATGGTATCGAGCCTGCTGCTGCAGCTGTAGTAGTTGCTGCTGGTGGTGGAGAAGGTGCTGCTGAAGAAGCACAAACTGAATTTACAGTTGTATTGAAAGAAGCTGGTGCTTCTAAATTAGCAGTTGTAAAATTAGTTAAAGAACTTACAGGTTTAGGTCTTAAAGAAGCTAAAGATGTAGTTGACGGTGCTCCAAGTAACGTTAAAGAAGGTGTTTCTAAAGAAGAGGCTGAAGGTCTTAAAAAATCATTAGAAGAAGCTGGAGCTGTAGTTGAATTAAAATAATTCAACTCGGTTTTAAGAACTAGGTTTAGGTCTTGAGTGAACGCTCAATGGCCTAAACCATTTTTCGTATAATAAAATATATCCCAATTTTATTATCAAATAGTTTAAGATACGAAAAAGTTTTTTTGATCAATACGAAGAAAAAAATTGAACTGAATATTCTTTGTTCATTTTAAAGATGTATTGATTACAAAAAGAAAGTAGAATTAAACAGTGTGTTTTTACACAAAAAATTACTTTTTTTTAATCAAAATTTTGTCCATTGATGATAACAAATCAGACTGAAAGATTGAATTTTGCCTCTACAAAAAATATACCTCAATATCCGGATTTTCTAGATGTTCAGGTTAAATCGTTTAAAGATTTCTTCCAATTGGAAACCAAATCTGACGAAAGAGGCGACGAAGGATTGTACAATACCTTCATGGAAAATTTCCCAATTACAGATACCAGAAATAACTTTGTATTGGAGTTCCTTGATTATTTTGTAGATCCGCCACGTTATACCATTCAAGAATGTATAGAGAGAGGTCTTACTTATAGTGTGCCTTTAAAAGCCAGGTTAAAACTATACTGTACAGATCCGGAACACGAAGATTTTGAAACTATTGTACAAGACGTTTATCTTGGAACAATACCTTATATGACTCCAAGCGGTACTTTTGTTATCAATGGTGCTGAGCGTGTAGTAGTATCTCAGCTACACCGTTCTCCTGGGGTTTTCTTTGGTCAATCATTCCATGCAAATGGAACCAAACTTTATTCTGCCAGAGTAATTCCTTTTAAAGGTTCCTGGATAGAATTTTCTACGGATATCAACAGCGTAATGTACGCTTATATCGATAGAAAGAAAAAATTACCGGTTACAACTTTATTCCGTGCAATTGGATTCGAAAGAGATAAGGATATCCTTGAGATCTTTGACTTAGCTGAAGAAATTAAAGTTTCTAAAACTGGTATTAAAAAATATATTGGAAGAAGACTTGCTGCACGTGTATTGAACACTTGGCACGAGGATTTCGTTGATGAAGATACCGGTGAGGTAGTTTCTATCGAACGTAACGAAATCATCCTTGATAGAGATACTATTATCGATAAAGATAATGTGGAAGAGATCATTGATGCAAACGTTAAATCTATTTTGTTGCATAAAGAGGATAATAATCAGGCAGATTATGCTATTATCCACAACACGTTACAAAAAGATCCAACAAACTCTGAAAAAGAAGCTGTTGAGCATATCTACAGACAATTGCGTAATGCAGAACCGCCTGATGAAGAAACTGCTCGTGGTATTATAGATAAATTGTTCTTCTCTGATCAACGTTATAACTTAGGTGAAGTTGGTCGTTACAGAATGAATAAAAAACTTGGTTTGGATATCCCGATGGAAAAGCAAGTGCTTACCAAAGAAGATATCATTACCATTGTAAAATATTTGATTGAATTGATCAACTCTAAAGCAGAGATTGATGATATTGATCACTTATCAAACCGTCGTGTTAGAACAGTTGGTGAACAATTGTCTCAACAATTCGGTGTTGGTTTAGCACGTATGGCGAGAACTATTCGTGAGAGAATGAACGTTAGAGATAACGAGGTGTTTACACCAATTGATTTGATTAATGCTAAAACATTATCATCAGTTATCAACTCTTTCTTTGGTACGAACCAGTTATCTCAATTTATGGATCAAACGAATCCATTAGCTGAGATTACACACAAAAGAAGACTTTCTGCACTTGGACCTGGTGGACTTTCGAGAGAGAGAGCTGGATTTGAGGTTCGTGACGTTCACTATACACACTATGGTCGTTTATGTCCGATTGAAACTCCTGAGGGACCAAACATTGGTTTGATTTCATCTCTTGGTGTTTATGCAAAAGTTAACGGAATGGGTTTCATTGAAACTCCTTACCGTAAAGTTACAAATGGTGTAGTTGATTTAGAAAGTACTCCTATATATTTAAGTGCTGAAGAAGAGGAAGGAAAAATGATTGCTCAGGCAAACATTGAAATGGATGCTACAGGTAAAATTACAGCTAGCAATGTTATTGCCCGTGAGGAAGGTGACTTTCCGGTCGTTGAACCATCTGTGGTAGATTATACAGACGTTGCTCCTAACCAGATCGCTTCGATTTCGGCTTCATTGATTCCTTTCCTGGAACATGATGATGCGAATAGAGCCTTGATGGGATCTAACATGATGCGTCAGGCGGTTCCTTTGATCCGTCCGGAAGCACCAATTGTTGGTACAGGTTTAGAGCGTCAGGTAGCTTCTGATTCAAGAGTGTTAATCAATGCTGAAGGGCATGGTACTGTTGAATATGTTGATGCTAATATCATTACTATTAAATACGATCGTACAGAAGACGAGAGAATGGTTAGTTTTGATGCTGATGAAAAAACGTACAACTTAATTAAATTTAGAAAAACTAATCAAGGTACAAGTATCAACCTGAAACCAATCGTAAGAAAAGGTGACAGAGTTATTCCTGGACAAGTATTATCAGAAGGATATGCTACTCAAAATGGTGAATTAGCTTTAGGTAGAAACCTAAAAGTTGCGTTCATGCCATGGAAAGGATATAACTTCGAGGATGCGATTGTAATTTCTGAAAAAGTAGTTCGTGATGATATCTTTACTTCTATCCACGTTGATGATTATTCATTAGAGGTTAGAGATACTAAGTTAGGAAATGAAGAGTTAACAAACGATATTCCTAACGTTTCTGAAGAAGCTACTAAAGATTTAGATGAAAACGGTATGATCAGAATTGGAGCAGAGGTTAAACCTGGCGACATTTTGATTGGAAAAATTACACCAAAAGGAGAATCAGATCCTACTCCTGAAGAGAAATTGCTTCGTGCAATCTTTGGGGATAAAGCAGGAGATGTAAAAGATGCTTCATTAAAAGCTTCTCCTTCTTTACATGGTGTAGTTCTTGACAAAAAATTATTTGCAAGAGCCGTAAAAGATAAACGTAAACGTACTCAGGATAAAGATGCTTTAGGTGCTTTAGAAATGGAGTTCGAAACTAAATTTGTTGAATTAAAAGACAGATTGGTTGAGAAATTATTCCTGATCGTTAACGGAAAAACATCTCAGGGTGTAATGAATGATTTGGGTGAAGAAGTTTTGCCAAAAGGCAAAAAATATACTCAAAAAATGCTTTACGCAGTAGAAGATTTTGCTCACTTAAGCAAAGGTCAATGGGTTGCTGATGATGCTACTAATAAAATGGTTAATGATTTAATTCACAACTATAAAATTAAGCTGAACGACTTACAAGGATCTTTAAGAAGAGAAAAATTCACTATTACAGTTGGAGATGAATTACCATCTGGAATCTTGAAATTAGCGAAAATTTATATAGCTAAAAAACGTAAACTGAAAGTAGGGGATAAAATGGCAGGACGTCACGGTAACAAAGGTATTGTTGCAAGAATCGTTCGTCATGAAGATATGCCTTTCCTTGAAGACGGAACACCGGTAGATATCGTATTGAATCCACTTGGGGTACCTTCACGTATGAACATTGGTCAGATTTATGAAACTGTTCTTGGATGGGCTGGTATGAACTTGGGTAGAAAATTTGCTACTCCAATTTTTGACGGTGCTTCTTTAGATCAGATTAATGAATTGACTGATGAAGCTGGAGTACCACGTTTCGGACATACGCACCTTTATGATGGTGGTACTGGAGAGCGTTTCCATCAGGCAGCAACTGTAGGTGTAATTTACATGCTTAAATTAGGACACATGGTTGATGATAAGATGCACGCACGTTCTATTGGACCATACTCGTTGATCACTCAACAGCCACTTGGAGGTAAAGCTCAATTTGGAGGTCAGCGTTTTGGAGAGATGGAGGTTTGGGCACTTGAGGCTTATGGAGCATCAAGTACGCTACGTGAAATCTTAACAGTTAAATCGGATGACGTTATTGGTAGAGCTAAAACTTACGAGGCTATCGTTAAGGGTGAGTCTATGCCAGAACCAGGATTACCGGAATCATTCAATGTATTAATGCATGAATTGAAAGGTCTTGGACTTGACATTCGTTTAGAAGAATAATTAAAGTTAGCAGTATTTAGTTTTCA
>CBFGNY010000250.1:0-5407 GCA_965650235.1 uncultured Flavobacterium sp.
CCGAAAACGGTTTTCAATTGAATGGGAAAACTGTAAAAATAAACGGCGGTTGCGTGCATCACGAAAATGGGTGCATAGGAGCTGCTGCTTTTGACCGTGCCGAGGAACGTAAAGTTGAATTGCTCAAAGCCGGTGGATTCAATGCCGTGAGGACTTCCCATAATCCCCCTTCCGAGGCATTTCTGGATGCCTGCGACAGATTGGGCTTACTGGTAATGGACGAATCTTTCGATTGCTGGAAAATTGGAAAAAACAGTAATGATTATTCTAAGTATTTCAACCAGTGGTGGCAACGCGATTTGGAAGCAATGGTATTGCGTGATCGTAATCATCCTTCGGTTTTCATGTGGAGCATCGGTAATGAAATACCTGAGAGAGCCGATCCTGACGCTGTAAAAACAGCTCAAATGCTTATCGAAGCATTAAAGAAAATTGATAAAACCCGACCGGTTACATCTGCAGTTGTAAGCATTGGCAAGAATTGGGACGTGTTCGATCCGCTGATGGCCGTACACGATGTTGCCGGTTACAATTACAACCTGCTTACTCTTGCGGAGGATCATAAAAGAGTGCCTTCGCGTATCATTGTCCAAACCGAATCCTACCCGAAAGATGCTTTTAACAATTGGAAACTGGTACAGGAAAACAATTACGCAATCGGGGATTTTGTTTGGACAGCGATAGATTATCTTGGTGAAGCCGGTATAGGCAGGACTTTTTATTCTGGGGAAACACCTGGCGAAAACTGGGATAACGATATGTTTCCCATTCATGCAGCCTATTGTGGTGATATAGATTTGATTGGCTGGAGAAAACCTATTTCGCATTACCGAAGCATGTTGTACAACGACAACGAAAAACTCTACATGGCAGTTCGTGAACCTGAACCGAATCCTTTGGAAATTAAAGAGACTATGTGGTCAGTATGGCCAACATGGGAAAGCTGGACTTGGCCTGGTTTTGAAGATAAAACGGTTCAGGTTGAGGTCTATTCCAAGTATCCAAAAGTAAGATTATATTTGAATGACAAACTGGTTGGTGAACAAAAGACGAGTAAAGAGGAGCAATTTAAGGCTACTTTTCCGATTCCATATGCTGCAGGTTTGCTTAAAGCTGTTGGAGTAGAAAATGATAAAGAAATGGAATCAACTATTCTTCAGACTGCAGGCGATGCTTCAAAAATAAAATTGACAGCAGATCGAAAAGAAATCCTGGCCAACGGACAGGATTTATCATTCATAACTATTGAAATAACAGATAAGGACGGAATATCCCAACCGAACGCGACCAACCGTCTGAATTTTAAAATTGATGGACCTGGTGTCATTGCAGGAGTCGATAATGCAAACATCAAAGATACTGACTCCTATGTAAGTGATACACGTAAAGCATGGAAAGGTAAGGTGTTAGTTGTGATAAAAAGCAATCATCAGGCGGGTGAGATTAAACTATCAGTATCATCCAATGGACTGGAAGGAAAAAGCATAGTCATTAAATCAATACAAAATTAATATATGAGAGCATCCATAAAACATAGTATTTCTTTAGTATTTATTATTTTAAGTTTAAGCATAAATGCGCAGGAAATAATTTCGCCTAACGGAAAAGTAAAAATTGTTTTGAATTTGCCCGAAAAAAATGCTGCACACCCTCTTTTTTTTAAGGTATTGTATAAAATTGAAAACAAGTTTACAGAAGTATTACCCGATTCTAAACTAGGTATTAATCGTATCGATGAACAGTTTGCAGATAACCTGCATTTGATTGCCATATCAAAATCTGTTTCAATACACGATACCTATAAAATGGTTTGTGGCAAACGCCAGCTGTGCCAGAATTTCGGTACTGAAAAAACATTCAGTTTTCAAAATTCCAATCATCAGCCATTGGATATTGTTTTCAGGGTTTATAATGACGGTATTGCATTTCGTTATACTTTTCCAAACCAGTCAGATTCAAAAGTTAATATCATTAGCGAAGCTACCACTTATGTATTGCCCGAAAATACAGACCGTTGGATGCAGCCTTTCAATCTTGCATATGAAGATTTTTATCCATTGAACAAAACGGGCTTGAATATTAATAAATATCAGGAATGGGGTTTTCCTGCTTTATACAAAGTGAATAATCAGCCAGTTTGGGGATTAATTTCAGAGGCAGATATAACAGAAAATAATTGTGCAGCAAAGCTAAATAATTATAAAAACACTAACGAATACCAGATTACATACCCTTACGTCCGTGATAATTTTAAGCAGGAAGGAGTCATGACAACATTACCCTGGAATTCTCAGTGGCACACACTTATCGTTGGTACATTATCAGATATTGTTGAATCCACTTTGATTACCGATGTTAGCGAACCGAGCCAAGTAAAAGATACTGATTGGATTAAACCCGGTGCGGTTTCATGGATTTATTGGGCAAACAATCACGGTTCTAAGGATTATAAAAAGATAGTCGAATATGTTGATTTAGCTGTAGAAATGAATTGGCCTTATGTACTGATTGATTGGGAATGGGACGTAATGAGTAATGGTGGAGATATAATCGATGCAGTAAACTATGCAAAAAGCAAAGGAATCAAACCATTGATGTGGTATAATTCCGGTTCAATATGGCTCGACTCGACACCGCATGATCGTTTGCTTACAGCAGAAAAACGTGCCAAAGAATTTGCATGGCTCAATAAAATTGGTGTGTATGGAATTAAGGTCGATTTTTTTGCAGGTGACCACCAGGATATGATTAAGTATTACATTGATATTTTAAAAGAAGCTGCAAAATATCATTTAATGGTAAACTTTCATGGAGCAACAATTCCACGTGGTTGGGCGCGCACTTATCCCAACCTGATGACATCAGAAGGGGTTTATGGTGCAGAATTCTATAATAATAATCAGGTATTGACTAATAAAGCAGCAGCTCATAATACGACGCTTCCATTTACACGAAATGTAATTGGTTCGATGGATTACACGCCTGTAACCTTTTCAAATTCACAACATCCACATATAACTTCTTATGGGCACGAGCTGGCTTTGTCTGTTGTATTTGAATCAGGATTGCAGCACTTTGCCGACAGACCTTCAGCATATGAATCTTTACCGGAAGAACCGAAAAACTTTTTAAAACAGGTTCCGACTGCCTGGGACGATACAAAACTAATCGACGGTGAGCCGGGGGAGAAAGTTATTATTGCCCGTAAAAAAGGAAATCAATGGTATATCGCCGGGTTAAACGGAAAAGATGCAGCAGAGACCTTACTGGTAAAATTTGATTTTATTGGCAAAGGAAACCATAGTTTTCAGCTTATCAAGGACGGAAAGGATGATAAATCTTTTTCTTCAGAAATAATAAAAGTTAAAAAAGGAGATACATTAAAAATTGAGTGCCTTCCAAGAGGAGGGTTTGTTGGCGTAATAAAATAGGATAATGATGTAGTTATAATATATCGAAAGAATATCATGAAAAAAAGAAAAATTAATGTTTTAGTATTATTATTTAGTCTGCTGTCTTTTTATGGATGGGCACAAGATCGTGTTTATTTAGATGAAAGCAAACCAATAGAAGCCCGTATAAAAGATGCCTTGTCAAGGATGACATTAGAAGAAAAAGTAGCCCTCTGTCATGCCCAGTCAAAATTCAGTTCAAAAGGAGTTCCCCGGTTGGGTATTCCGGATGTATGGTCTTCTGATGGCTCGCATGGCGTGAGTGATGAGAAATTATGGGACGAATGGAGCTCAGCTCAGTGGACCAATGACTCCTGCACCGCTTTTCCTGCCCTGACATGTCTTGCGGCAACATTCAACCCAGAGATATCGCTGCTTTATGGTAAATCTATTGGAGAAGAAGCCCGATACCGTAACAAAACTATACTGTTGGGACCAGGTGTCAATATTTATCGCACACCGCTCAATGGCCGGAATTTTGAATACATGGGTGAAGATCCTTTTTTGGCTTCGCGCATGGTGGTTCCGTACATTCAAGGCGTACAGTCTAATGGAGTTGCTGCCTGCGTAAAGCATTTTGCATTGAACAATCAGGAGATTTCCCGTGGCGAAATCAATGTGAATGTAAGCAATCGTGCGTTGCACGAGATTTATCTTCCAGCCTTTAAGGCTGCGGTTCAGGAAGGGGAAGTGTGGTCCATCATGGGCGCCTATAACAAAATATGGGGCGTGCATTGCTGTCACAACGATATTTTGCTGAACAAAATCCTGAAAAATGATTGGAAGTTTGACGGCGTGGTGGTCAGTGACTGGGGAGGTGTACACAATAGCGATGAAGCTGTCAATGGCGGATTGGATATTGAGATGGGTACTTATACCAATGGATTGACAACACAAGGGCATTTCCCTTTTTCCAGCTATTTTTTAGCCGATTCGTTCCTGAAAGGAATTAAATCTGGGAAATACGAAATATCAAAACTTGATGATAAAGCGAGCCGAATCCTTCGGATGATTTTTCGCACGACCATGAACACCAAACGTCCTTTTGGTCGTTTTGTATCTCCAGAGCATAGCCTGGCAGCACGACAAATAGCACAAGAAGGAGTTGTTTTGCTTAAAAACGACAAACAATTTTTGCCTATACCTCAAGGAAAATACAAAAAGATTGCTGTGATTGGCGAAAATGCCACACGTGGTTTGATTGTTGGAGGAGGTTCTACGTCGTTGAAAGCCGCTTATGAAATTTCACCTTTACAAGGATTAAAGAATAAATACGGAGAAAACAGTATTGTTTACAGCATGGGATATGCTTCAGGGCGATCATTATATGGAGCGGAAGAACCCTCTAAACTAAATGCAGACTCCTTGCAAAACGCAGCTGTTGAGACTGCCCGTCATGCCGATGTGGTGCTGTTTGTTGGCGGTTTGAATAAAAATTATTTTCAGGATTGTGAAAGTGGTGACCGTAAATCGCTTAGTTTGCCATTTGAACAAGATAAACTGATTGAAGCGATACAAAAAGTTAATAAAAATGTGGGTGTAATTTTACTAAGCGGAAATGCAGTTTTGATGCCTTGGTTAGATAAGACACCAGCCGTTGTACAAGGATGGTATCTGGGTTCTGAGGCTGGAAATGCTTTGGCAGATATTATTTCCGGTGATGTAAATCCTTCAGGGAAACTCCCAATCTCTTTTCCAAAAAAATTGGTAGATGTTGGAGCGCATGCTTTTGATAAACTCACTTATCCGGGAGATGGTGTCAATGTGTATTACAAAGAAGATATTTTAGTAGGCTACCGCTGGTATGATACTAAAAACATCCCTGTTCTTTTCCCATTCGGATATGGATTGAGTTATACAACATTTCAATACGGAAAAGCTACCATTTCTTCAAAATCAATTACAGCAGCCGATTCAGTAGTGGTGACAATTCCAGTAAAAAACACAGGCAAAGT
>CBFGNY010000251.1:0-5298 GCA_965650235.1 uncultured Flavobacterium sp.
GCTCATTATTATCAAACTTAATTATAAATTTGTCTAAACTTTTGGGTTCAGTCTAAATTGAGGTCTTTTTTTATATTTTTATATTGAAAATTTATTTCAAGCGAACACTCCATTCGAAATCCATTTCTGAAACCTGAATACCCTCTTCATTTGTTCCAATAGATTTCATCCAGAAAGTCTGTCCCTCGCCGGTTGCGATTGTTTGTTTGATAGCTTCGGCAATTAAATGTCCGTCTTTGCAGACAAACGTAATTCTTCCTGTTGCTTTTTTAGTGAAGTTTCCTTTGTTGTTGGCAACCAGCATAGAAATTTTTCTTCCACTTTCCTGAATTTGTGAAATTACCAATGCTCCGGTTGTTAATTCGGCCGCCATTGCCTGAACTGCAAAATACATGGAGTTAAACGGATTTTGATTAATCCAACGATGTTTTACAGTGACGGTACAGCTATTTTCATCGATAGCTTTAACACGCACACCACAAATGAATGCTGACGGTAATTTGAATAATACAAATTTGTTAAGTTTTGAAACTGAAACTGCCATGATATTTATTTTTTTATGTAAAAATACAAAAAAACTATGCACGCACAATAAATTGAGATTACTTTCGGGAAACAGTAATAAAATCAATACTTCCGAATCATGTTTAGACAATTTAGAATGAACTTCAAATTTTAATCTTGTTAAAATTTTGTTAATATTTGGTACTATGCAAAACAAGATACTGTTTTTTAGATATATATTTGCATAAGAAATTACTATATACTTTTAATCATGGAACCATCAACACCACTCATCATGGAAAACACATCAGACAAGAACACTGCAACGTTCACACATTTAAGTACTTTGACCCAATACATTATTCCGTTTGGCAATTATATTTTTCCAATATTAATCTGGTCGAGTTACAAAGACAAATCAGAATTTGTAAATCACCACGGAAAACAGACATTGAATTTTCAATTGAGCTTATTGCTTTATTCTTTGGTTTTGGCTTTAATTGCAATTCCGGTTTTTGTAGCGGTATTTCTTCAAAATCTGCCAATGGAAGCTTTTTTTAACGACCACAATTTTGAAATCACAAATTTTGATTTTCAGGGTAACATTGGATTGCTTACTATAGGTGGGACAGCAGTCGTGCTTTTTGGATTACTGAAAGTAGTTGAATTCTTTTTAGTGATTTATGCTTCAATAAAAACATCGAACGGAGAATTATATAAATATCCGTTAACGATTCCTTTTATAAAGTAGCACTTCGACTTCACTCAGTGTGTCATAAAAGATTAAAAGTTATTATGAATACCGGAGCCCTAGCCCTGATAGCAGCGGCATCCTTTTGTGGCGGGGTTCGCCACAAAAGATACAGCGGATAGCAGGAAACAGCTCCTGAAAACAATCAATCATCAATCAAAATCATCAATCAAAAAACGAATTGTTCAATCTAAAAAAAACAAAATGAAATTATGAACATTGAAAACACAAAAGCACAGATGCGCAAAGGTGTTCTTGAGTTTTGCATCTTATCTGTATTAAAAGAAAAAGACGCATACACATCAGAAATATTAGACACTTTGAAAAATGCAAAATTACTAGTTGTTGAGGGAACAGTTTACCCTCTTTTAACCAGACTGAAAAATGACGGTTTGCTTAATTATCGCTGGGAAGAATCGACCTCTGGGCCACCGCGTAAATATTATGGATTAACCGAAATAGGACAAACCTTTTTAAACGAATTAAACGGTACCTGGACAGAATTGTCAGACGCTGTAAAACTAATCACCAATCAAAATCAATAATCATGAACAAAACAGTAAATATTAACTTAGGCGGGATGTTTTTTCACATCGATGAAGATGCATACTTAAAATTAACACGCTATTTTGACGCAATAAAACGATCGTTAAACAACTCATCAGGACAAGATGAAATTATTAAAGATATTGAAATGCGTGTTTCTGAATTATTAACAGAAAAACAAAAAAGCGAGAAACATGTTGTGGGACTGAAAGATGTTGACGAGGTGATTACAGTAATGGGACAGCCGGAAGACTACATTATTGAAGACGAAGAAAAAACAAATCAATCGTTTCATAATAATGGCAGAAGAAACAAAAAATTATACCGTGATAAAGAAAAAGGTATGATTGGCGGGGTTGCTACCGGTTTAGGACATTATTTTGGAATTGATGCTGTTTGGGTAAAAATTGTATTTTTAATAATTGTTTTTGAAGGTTTTGGAACAGGGATTTTAGCTTATTTCGTTCTTTGGGTGGTAACTCCGGAAGCGATTACAACATCTGAAAAACTGGAAATGACGGGCGAGCCTGTTACGATTTCAAACATCGAAAGAAAAGTTCGTGAAGAAATTGAGTCTTTATCAGATAAATTCAAAAATGCTGATTATGACGCAATGGGAAACCAGGTAAAGTCAGGAGCTGGGAGAATAAGTAGCTCATTTGGTGATTTTATTATGACGATTTTTAAAATCTTCGCTAAGCTTTTAGGAGTGATCCTGATTATGGCTGGTATTTCGACCTTGATTATGTTGTTAATTGGAGTGTTTACTTTAGGTACGAATGTTTTTGTTGATTTTCCGTGGCAGAATTTTGTTGAAGCAGGAAATTTCACAGAATATCCTATCTGGTCATTTGGCTTATTGATGTTCTTTGCTGTTGGGATTCCGTTTTTCTTTTTGACACTTTTAGGTTTCAAATTATTAGCGCCAAATACTAAAACAATAGGAAATATTGCCAAATATACTTTATTAGCAATTTGGATTATTGCAATTGCAATTGCTATCAGTATCGGAATCAAACAAGCTACTGAAATATCCTATGATAATAAAACAGTAGAAAAGAAAGCAATCAATATTACTCCGAAAGATACATTGTATGTAAAATTCAGATATAATGATTACTATGCCAAAGATTTATATGATCACAGAGAATTTGAGTTTGTCCAAGACTCTGCTAATAATGAGTTGATTTATTCAAATGAAGTCCGTTTACATGTTTTGCATACTGATCAGGCTGCTCCTTATATACAAATAGAAAAGAGCGCCAGAGGAAACTCATTTACAAATGCCAAAAAAAGAGCAGAAAAAATTAATTATAACATTGATATTAAAGGAAATTATTTAATTTTGGATAATTATTTTCTTACAGATGTAAAAAACAAATTCAGAGATCAGGAAGTTGATGTGTATTTGTACTTGCCAGAAGGACAATTATTTAAACCAGATGCTTCTGTTCAGGATTACGACGATTCAGATGATGATTTTTTCAACTTACATTTTAGCGGAAACTATAACTATAAGGTAGAAGGTTCTAAAATAAAATGTCTAAACTGTCCTGCTGATGAAGATGATTACAATGATGTAGAACAAGATACTATTGCAAATGATACTGTAAAAGAAGTTTCGATTAAAATTAACGGAAAAGAAGTATTAAACGGAAAAAAAACTAACGGAAGGCTAACCACTGATAAAAACGGAGTTATAATCAAAATTAACTAAAACCATGATAAAAATAATCATTCATATTACGAAATTTATTATTGCAACAATCACCGCATTACTGTTTGCCTCATGTAACTTTAACATGAACTCAATAGAAGGCAGCGGAAATATTACTACTGAAAAAAGAATTGTTCAGGGTGAATTTAAAAATGTATCTGTTAGCAACGCCATTGATTTGGTTATTGAGCAATCTGATTCTACAGAAATCATTGTAGAAGCAGACGATAATATACAAAAAGAGATTACAACAAAAGTTGAAAACGGAACTCTGATAATCTCCTGCAAATTCAGCTCATTCAACAATGTTACCAAAAAAGTTACTGTAAAAATGCCTGTTATTGACAAAATTGAAGCTTCGAGCGCCTCATCTGTACATAGTGAAAATGTAATTCAGGGAGAAACTATAAACATTGAAGCGTCAAGTGCTTCTACAATAAATGTGAATGTTGAATCTGATAATATTACTTGTGACTCAGGAAGCGGAAGCACTATTAATATAGAAGGAAAGGCGTTGAAGATTAAAACATCAGCTACAAGCGGCTCCAGTATTAATGCAGAAAACTTATTGGCAAACGAAGTTGAAGCAGAAGCTGCAAGCGGAGCAAGTGTAAATGTCCATCCAATTTTACGATTGAAAGCAGATGCATCAAGCGGAGCAAGCATTCATTATGACTCCTCTCCTAAAACAATTGAAAAATCTGAAAGTTCAGGAGGAAGCATCAGCCAGGGATAACACTATTAATGTGTTAAATATAAAAGAAATCATTCATCAAAAGTGGATGATTTTTTTATATTTGTCAAAATCAAAATATAGAATTAATGAAAAAAAGTACAGCACTATTCTTATTACTATTAGTTACGACATTAACTTTTGCACAAAAGAGAGAGAAAATAAAAGGTTCTAAAATAGTTACAACATCAATAAAAGAAGTTGGCGATTTTGATGCTCTTGAAGTTGATGATAATATCGAAGTCTATTTGGAACGAGGCGAAAAAAACGAAATAAAAATTGAAGCCGATGATAATTTGCACGACATTATCGGAATGGATTTAAGAGAAAAAGTGCTGCGTTTATATACTTCGAAAGAGTCTTCTATTTTCAAAAAACTGGCAGTTCGCGTTACTTACACAAAGTCATTAACGAAAGTTATAACTAAAAATGAAGCTGTAGTTTATGCTATTCAGGAACTGCAATTAGATGATATCACCTTCAATAGTTTTGATTATTCTAAATTGCTTTTGAATGTCAATGCAAAGAAATTCAGTTTAGTTGCAGATGACAAATCAAAATCGGAAATAAATTTAAAATCAGAGGAAGCAGTTTTACAATTAAGCAAAAGCTCATCTATAAAATCTCTGGTATCAGCAATTAATTTCAAATGTGATTTGTACCAAAAAGCAAATGCTGCCATCGAAGGCGCTGCCGAAAAAGGGAGTATCCGTATAGATAATAACTCAAATTTTACCGGAACAAAGTTCAACATAAAAGAAGCAAAATTAACTGCAGAGAATTATGCCACAGGAGCTATATTGGCTGAAATTTCAATATCACTTGCTATTGGAGACAAAGCTGAAGTGTCGCTTTTAGGAAAACCAAAAATAGAGCTTACACGCTTCAGTGAAGAAGCAAAATTATTCAAGAAGATTAAATAAGAAAAGTTCAGGTTTCAGGTTTCAGGTTTCAGGTTTCAGGTTTCAGGTTTAAGGTTTAAGGTTTAATATATAATTTATAATATTTAATATATAATAATTAATAAATAATAAATAAAAAATAAAA
>CBFGNY010000252.1:0-5278 GCA_965650235.1 uncultured Flavobacterium sp.
GTTCTCTTTTTCCTAAAAGATTTAAATTGGGTCCGTTAATGATAGCGATTTTCATATAAGGTATATTGTTTTCTATGTGCCTTTTTGTATTAATGTTTTTTTGGCATTGACATTGCAATTGATTTTTGATATTTGCCATTTTTTTTGCAATTGCCATTGAA
Source organism: uncultured Flavobacterium sp. (assembly GCA_965650235.1). GTDB lineage: Bacteria > Bacteroidota > Bacteroidia > Flavobacteriales > Flavobacteriaceae > Flavobacterium. The sequence goes on from CBFGNY010000252.1 coordinate 162, forward strand.
CTTGGTAAAAATAAAAAAACCGTTCTAATTAACAGAACGGTTTTTATAAAAGTATGTGATATTTTTTAGAATAAGAATCCGACTGATAACTGCACAGTTGAATTTTTAACATCAGCATCTTTTGCAGCTTCTGTCAATCCTAAACCATAACGCCCTTGTACGAAAAAGTTTTCTGTAATCTTAAATCCTAATCCGGCATTAACACCAAATTCGAAAGTTTCAGCATCTCCAAGCTCTACATCGTCTTTTTCACTTAATAAAAAGGAAGCCTGTGGACCAACTTCAAGACTAAAAGAATCAGTTAAATAAAATTTAGCCATTACCGGAATCGATAAATAACCTAATTCATTTTTAATATCTTCTCTTACATCATCAAATTTATAAGATGCTCCTGTTGTAGAATATAAAAGCTCTGGCTGAATAGCAAATCTATCTAATAATTTGATTTCTGCTACTAAACCCGCATGGTAGCTGGTAATTCCTTCTTTATCAACGTTTGGGGCATCAAATGCATCTCCTGTCTGGTTTGCAAAGTTAACCCCCGCTTTAACTCCAAATTTTACTAATTGTGCCTCACTTGTTGTCGATGCTGCGATAAATAATAGGGCAGCTAAAATTATTTTTTTCATAATGTTAATTTTAAGATTTTATTAAAGCAAAATAATACAAATAAAAACTCTTAATTTTTATATTTATTGTATATGTTGTTTCATGATTCCCATCAAGTATAAATTTATAAGAAAAAGTTTTAATTATAGACGTAAGAAAGAATTTTACTAATAATTTAAAGCCTTTTCTTCTAACGGTTTTTAGTGATTTTTAAAAATGTAATAGTTTGATAATTAGATTTTTGATTATTTTAGTGAGATTTTTGTAACTTAATCAGACGATTATTTGATATTATTATTTGGTTTATTGATGTTTATTAGCATAGATTTGTCCTACTAAATAATCATTAATTTATCAAAAAAAAAATGAAAAAAATTGTTTTATCTATCGTTGCGATTTTAGCATTTGGATTTGCAAATGCACAAGAAGGTGGTTTTTCTAAAGGAGATGTATTTATTTCTGGAGCAGTAGGAATTAATTCTGAAAAAACTGGAGATGAAAAGTCTTCTGGATTTGAAATTGAACCAAAAGTTGGTTTTTTTGTTACTGAAAACATCGCTATTGGTGGAAAATTAGGTTTTTCTTCTGATAAAGAAGAAAACGGAGTTGCAGATACACAAGATGAGTCAGCATTTACTGTTGGTGCTTTTGGTAGATATTATTTTACACCATCTTCTAATTTCTCTTTATTTGGAGAATTAGGAGTTGATTACAGTACTATTGATAATAAATTAGCTGATGTTCAAGAAAATGAAATTGGTGCAAACTTAGGTTTAGGTTTAAGCTATTTCGTATCTAGTAATTTTGCTATTGAGGCTACTTGGGCTGGATTAGGCTATGCTTCAAATGATAATGGAGGAGACGGAGCAGAAAAAACTAATTCATTTGGTTTAGGTGCTAACTTAAGTTCAATTAACTTTGGAGTTCTTTACAAATTCTAATTTGTAATTAAATTTTATACTGAAAACCTTCCCTAACCGGAAGGTTTTTTTATGCTTAAAAAAGTTTTTCTTTGTAATTATGAAATGGAACACCTATATAAAAGATTATCAATCGTATTTGCGAATAGAAAGAGGTTTGTCTAAAAACACCATTGAAAATTATGGTTTCGATATTGAACGGTTATGTCTTTTTTTAGAAAATAATCAAATAGATATTTCTCCAATAAAAATTTCAGATGAAACTGTTCAGCAATTTATTTATTCGGTTTCAAAAGAAGTTAATCCACGTTCTCAGGCGAGAATTATTTCGGGTCTAAAAAGCTTTTTTAATTATCTGGTTTTTGAAGATTATCGAACTGATAATCCCCTGGAACTAATTGAAACCCCTAAAACAGGACGTAAATTGCCGGATACATTATCAGTTGAAGAGATTGATAATCTGATTGCAGCTATAGATTTAAGTTCAAACGAAGGTGAGAGAAACAGGGCTATGCTGGAAACTTTGTATGGCTGTGGACTTCGTGTTTCGGAATTGGTGTCCTTAAAAATTTCAGATTTGTTTTTTGAGGAAGGATTTATAAAAATCACCGGGAAAGGGAACAAGGAACGTTTTGTGCCTATTGGTAATTTAACTCAAAAATATATTGAAATTTATCAGAAAGAAGTTCGGGTTCATTTAAATATAAAAAAAGGACAAGAAGATACTTTGTTTTTAAATCGAAGAGGCAATCAGCTTACACGAGCCATGATTTTTACTATTATTAAAGATCTCGCAGTAAAAATTGGTATGAACAAAAATATAAGTCCGCATACTTTAAGGCATTCTTTTGCGACGCATCTTTTAGAAAATGGTGCTGATTTACGCTCCATACAACTCATGCTCGGACATGAATCGATAACGACCACGGAAATCTATGTTCATTTAGACCGAAGGTTTCTCAAAGAAGTAATGCATACTTTTCATCCCAGAAGGTGATTTTTAAAGAAAAATTATTTTTTTTAAAATGATGTTTGTATATAAATATGTTTTTACTTTAAAGGTAAGCTTATGTTTTTATTTTAATTCATTAGATTTAAATAATCAAAGGGTTGTCGCAAAATTAATTTTGCGACAACCCTTTGATTATTAGTTGTCTTTAAATATTTATGATTGTTATTAATTTTTAGACTTTTACAAACGCAGTATAAGTCGGTTGGAAAAATCCTTTATCTCTAAAAAACCAGTAAAGAAGCTGAAATCAATATGAGCCTCTAAATTACCTGAAGTTCCAGAACTCCATAAAATCTTCCCTAGTTTGGATATTACAGCAAAATTGCCATCTGTTCGCATAATAGCATATGCTCCAGGATTTCCAGCTGTCCTTGTTTGCCATCTCATCAGTCCTCCTTTAGAAATATGAAGATTTCCATCTGTTGTCATCTTCAATTCGTAGGATTGTAAGCCTCCTTGTCTAAAGGATTCTCCTCCTTTTAGGATTTGGCCTGGAAATAATTTGTTTTTATAACGGTCAGTAAGAATAGGAGGGTATAATTTATTTGCGGACACCTTATCTTCATCAGATAAAAATGTATTCCAAGGTGTGGAATAACCATTTAATGTGAAATAACTTGGAAAAGAATACAGCATAATTGATTGTTCATCAAAATTAGTATAATCTGTATCATTTGCAGAAAATTTATTTAAAATATTGTGATCCACCTTATTTTTGTCCCAACCTATTAAGGCATAGTAATTATAAACAGCGGTAGTATTCCATTGAATTGTAGAGATTGGATTTTGGTGCTCATGCGCAAATCCTAATGCATGACCAAATTCATGTAAAATGACACGTCTAAATTCTTGCTCAGATGTGTCATTGTCAAGCCATCCATAATTCATAGATGGCGAATACAAAGAACTGTATTTTCCAATTTTTGACCACGAATCTTCATCTCCTTTCCATTTAAAGCCAATTTTAATACTGGCAATTTCATTACCAGTTACCCATTCAAATTTTAGATTTGAATATTGAAGCCACTCACTAGCATACTGTTTCACCTTGTTCTGAACATACTCGTCTCCATTCAAAAATTTAATTCTTATTGTTTGTCCTGGTTCCCAATAAGTCCCTCTATAGGATACTCTTCCAGTTGGATTTCCTGTAATATCAGAATCGATTGTAGTGCATGGTCTAAATGATTCCAATGATTGATTTATATTCAAATCAGAATTGACCGATTCTTGTGGTTCTGTTGTACATGATAGTAAAACTAAAGACAATAATAATGTAAGATGTTTTTTCATATAATTTTATTTTGTAGGTAAATGTATGCAATAAATATCTATTGATTAAAAAAACTTACAAATTAATTGTGAGTTAAATTCCATTACTGTAAATTATTTTTTAAATTAATTCCTCAAATTGGTAAAATATACTGTATAAAAAAACTTCCCGTTGCTGAGAAGTTTTCTTATGGATATATCTTAGTATTTTGCAATATTTACTGCTCTGGTTTCAAGAATATCGGTCACTTTAACCTGACTGGGATAAGTTATTTCTGTTTGTATTTTTTTGAAATTTAGAAAGATAAATTCGCTGCATTGTCATCAGATACTTTTTTACTTTCTACAATTACGCGAAGTTCTCTACCTGCCTGAATTGCATAGGCATTTTTGACACCGGTGAATCCGTAGGCAACTTCTTCAAGATCTTTTAAACGTTGAATTTAAGAGTCTAAAACCTGACGTCTTGCGCCTGGTCTCGCACCAGAGATAGAATAAGAATCCATCAGTCCGCATACTTTAAGGCATTCTTTTGCGATGCATCTTTTAGAAAATGGTGCTGATTTACGCTCCATACAACTCATGCCCGGACATGAATCGATAACGACCACGGAAATCTATGTTCATTTAGACCGAAGTTTTTTAAAAGAGGTAATGCATAATTTTCATCCACGAAGATAATTTTTTTGGAAAAAATAAGTTATTAACACTACCTTTCTTAAAAAAAAACAAATGCTTTGCAGAGAATAATTTAAGAAATAGGTCTGTGTTATTAGTGTTAACTTATCCGCATTAAAATTATGGTTTTTGATTTATATGAAAATGAAGATTGTAATAATGTAAATGATTTTTATAAAAAATTGTTTGCCGAAATTTCCGATTTGATTTTTCAAATTATAATCGACACTGATAATAACTATTCATTTCCATTATTTAGTAAATCAATTGAAGAAATATTTGAATTAAGTTCTGGTGATTTTCCAAATGACATCAAATCTGCTATCTCTGAAAGAATTCATCCTTCAGATCGTGAATTATTTTTTCAGACGTTTATAAGAGCGAAAAAGCAAGTTTCCAGATGGGAGGTTGAGTTTAGGGGAATATTGCCTGAAAAGGGGTTGAGGTGGTTTAGGATTTCATCTAAAGCCGAATTGTCTTCTGAAGGTAAAGTGAGTTTTTTTGGTCATCTTTCTGATATTACCAATTTAAAAGATAAAGAATTGAAACTCCGTATTTCCGAAGAGCGGTTTCAGTTTGCTTTAGAAGCTTCTACAACCGGTATTTGGGACTGGAATATGCTAACT
>CBFGNY010000253.1:0-5244 GCA_965650235.1 uncultured Flavobacterium sp.
AAGATAATTTTACAACAATGCAACAAAAACAATCCAATTTTTATTGGGTTGTTTTTGCTATTTATAAAAGTAATTCCCAAATGAAAATTGATTTAATCAAAACAATAACTTTTTCTATTCTGCTTTCTTTTCTGATTTTGTTTTCAGGATGTAAAAAAGAAAAAACAGGAACTTCCGTAAAACAGGAACTTTTAATCGATTTGGAAAAACTTGAAAACAAAATAAGTATTTTCAAAAAGATAGCTGAAAGCGAAAAAGATTCAAAAAAAATTCAGGGTTGTTTTAAAGAAACCAGAATTTTGTATAAAAAAACAGAATGGGCAGTTGAATATTTTGTGCCTGAAACGGCAAGATTCATTAATGGCCCCGCTTTGGATGAACTTGAAGTAGAAGAAAATAAGTTTTTGCCCCCAAATGGTTTTCAGGTTATTGAAGAACTTATTTTTCCCGAATATGACACCAACAATAAAGCAGATTTGATTCGGGAAATAGCAATTATGCGCGCTAATATTGTACAGGTAAAACAACATTTAGAAGCGATTAGCATTGGAGAAAAACACATTATCGATGCTGCCCGATTTCAGGTTCATAGAATTCTGGCATTAGGAATTACAGGATTTGATTCGCCAATTGCGCAGGAATCAATAAACGAAGTAGCTCCGTCTTTAATTGCGATTCAAACGATTGTTTTGAAAACATGCAAAGATAATTCTAAGAAATCTGTTGATTTAAAGTCTAAATTAGAAAAGACTATTTCAAATAGTATTTCGTATTGTTCAGAAAACAATGTTTTCAATACTTTTGACAGAGCAACATTCATTAAAGAGTATTTGAATATAATTTCAAAAATTATTTTTGATTTACAAAAACAAAATAATATTGCTAACGTCAATAAAAACAGTGCCATAAATCCGAATGTTGCTACTCTTTTTGATAAGAATGCTTTTGATGTTAATGCTTTTATTCCATCTGGCGAATATGCCTATTCAGAGGATAAGGTTGCTTTAGGAAATCAATTATTCTATGATTCCTCGATTTCAAAAGATCAGAAAAGAAGCTGTGCAACTTGTCATATTCCTGAAAAAGCATTTACTGACGGATTAAAAGTCAACCTTTCCCTTGATGGTTTTGATTTGCCAAGAAACACACCAACACTTACTTATGCTAGTTTGCAAAACGCACTTTTTTGGGACTTAAGGCAAATTGATTTAGAAAAACAAAGTGTGGATGTCGTGCAAAATGAGCAGGAAATGCATGGTTCATTCAGTCAGGTTATTCCTTTAATCAATAAGGATAAAAAGTACAAAGCATTATTTAAAAAAGCTTTTCCTGAGACTCATAAAGTACAAGAATGGCAATTACAAAACGCTATAGCGTCTTACATTCGCTCATTGAATGATTTTGATTCCAAATTTGATTTATACATGAGAGGCGAATCAGATGATTATAGTGAAGAAGAAAAACTCGGGTTTAATCTTTTTGCCGGAAAAGCAAAATGTGCTACGTGCCATTTTATTCCTTTATTTAATGGAACAGTACCTCCAAATTATACTAAAACCGAACAGGAAGTAATAGGAACGCCAAAAGATAAAACCGGAAAAAGAATAAGCCCGGATTTAGGAAGATACAATCAGTATAAAATGGATCAGTTAAGAAATGCATTTAAAACTCCTTCTGTTCGAAACGCTGCCAAAACTGCCCCTTATATGCATAATGGCGCATTTTCAACATTAGAAGAAGTGGTGGATTTTTATAATAAAGGCGGTGGAAAAGGCTTAGGGTATGAAGTAAACAATCAGACACTTCCTTTTGATGAGTTAAAGCTGAACAAAAAAGAAGAATCAGCTTTAGTGGCTTTTATGAAAACTTTGACTGATAAAAAATACCAGTAAAACTTAAAAAATAGCTTTTGGGTCTGCCTTGTCAGGTCCAAAAGTTATTCACTGATTTCAAAAATCTCTTTTTTTATTTCTACTGAATAATCATTTGGTGAAATATTTCCTCCATATGATTTGGCATAGACTTTAGTAAACTCCGCTCCAAAATACAGAATGATGGCCGAATAATATACCCACACCAAAATTATTATGACAGATCCGGCAGCACCATAAACAGACCCAATGGTAGAGTTTCCTAAATAAAAACCTATGGCAAACTTACCAATCATAAAAAGAAGTGCCGTACACCCAGCGCCAATAAAAGCATCTTTCCATTTTATGTTCCCATCAGGTAACGTCCTGAAAATAATAGCAAAAAGAAGTGTTATACTGCCTAATACAATCAATATATTGATGACATAAAAAAGGTAAACTGTACTTTCAGGAAAATAAATTTTCAGCCTTGCATTTAAAATATCCAAAGTTGCATTCAACATTAAACTGACCAGCATTAAAAAACCTACTGAGACTATCATTGAAAATGACATCAATCTATTTTGTACAAATTTTTTAAAGCCCTTATTTGGTTTCGCACGCAATCCCCAAATATAATTAATTGAACTTTGAATTTCGGCAAAAACTCCGGATGCCCCTATCAATAACATAATGACACCAAAAATGGTAACAAAAACATTACTGCCTGAGAGCTGTACATTTTTGATTGCTTCCTGAATTTGTTTGGCGGCATCATTTCCTACCAATTCATTTATTTGTCCGTACAACTGACCTGTTACAGCATCTTTTCCAAAGAAAAAACCGCAAATTGTAATGATAATAATCAATAATGGAGGTAAGGCAAAAATGGTATAATAGGATAATGCAGCACTTAATTTTATAGCATCATCTTCTATGAACTCTAAAAAAGTTGTTTTCAGCAAGTACCAGGATTTTGATAAAAAATTTCGATTTTGCACAGGTTTAAATTTTGAATTTACTCAAATTTAAACAGAAAAGGCATAATTGCTATTTCTTTATTAAAACTAAATTTTATAATTTTTCCATGTTAAATTTTCTATTTATAATGACAAAAAATCCCCTTATCATAAACTGTCCATAAACTTGCTTTTTGGTTTGCTGCTTTTAAAGCATTATTTGCCCAGGTATTACAGGTATAAAAAAGACTGTAACTTCCTTTTGCCTCATAAAAAGCATCTTTTTTTCCGTAACTATGTCCCTTAATCCATTCTGGATTTGTTGGATTATTGAAACTTTCAGAAATATAAGTGACTAATTTTTGATAGTTTTCTTTTGAAATTAAAATGCGTTTGCAGTCATCACCTTCCTTCAATTGTTTAAAAAATGTGGTGTGCATGGCGGATGAGCTTATGCCCAATGTAGCTTTTAATGCCGTGCTGGCTTTTAAGTCTGACCATTCAGGCGTATCGAGATAAAAACCTTTATCGCCCCAGCCGAATGCTATAAAATTCATAAGGGAATCTTTTGATTGTGTCTGGCTAAACTGAATTTGATTTCTCCAGTCTTTAATTTCGTTTTTAATGGGCACTACAATATCGGTATGAACACCGTTTGAGAGAATGTAAATCGGAATAGCATCTTGCTCTTCTGTCTGAGCAACATCTGAATTAACCGTAATTTTTGAAATTAAAAGAACTGACGTAATATACAAAGCGATAAAACTGAAGATTCCGAAAAGTGTCCATCCCAGAAATTTAAAAGATTTTTTTAGCATTTTTGATTGGTTTTAGATTTAGTTATTGGTTGCTTTTTTGTAACCAATTTTTAAGCCAAAATTTTTCAAACTTTAATTTTTGTGGTAAGAATTATTTTAAAAATCAAAAGGTCTTGGTTTACTAACTACCCCAGACTGAAATGGAAAGCATTTTTTTTGAATTTATATTTTTTGTGGCGATAAAAAAGCGACCGGAGGAAGCTCTTTTTATGCCATACAAAAAAATAAATTCAGGAAAAATCTTGGAGAGTAAAGCTGGATTAGGTTCTTAAAAAAAGGCACGCGAATGCCACGGATTGGAACGGGGTTGAGCGGATTTTTTTGCTTTGTTTTTTTTCTGCCGCAGATTTAGCAGATCTGGCAGATTTATTTGAACAAAAAAACTGCTGAATTTCTCCAGCAGTTCAAGTCTATTCTCTTTATTCCTTCTTCTATGTTCTGAATTAAACATTAAAACGGAAGTGCATTACATCACCATCCTTCACAACATATTCTTTTCCTTCTACTTTGAATTTCCCTGCTTCTTTTGCTTTTGCTTCAGAACCGTATTGAACGTAATCTTCGTATGAGATAACTTCAGCACGGATGAATCCTTTTTCGAAATCAGTATGAATAACTCCTGCTGCCTGAGGTGCCGTTGCTCCAATGTTGATGGTCCAGGCGCGAACTTCTTTGACACCAGCGGTAAAGTAAGTTTGCTGTTTTAATAATTTGTAAGCAGCACGAATTAAAACTGACGCTCCAGGCTCAGTTAATCCCATATCTTCAAGAAAAACCTGACGCTCTTCGTAACTTTCTAATTCGGTAATATCAGCCTCTGCTCCTACTGAAAGAATAATTACTTCAGCATCTTCATCTTTTACCAATTCACGAACCTGATCTACATATTTGTTTCCGTTTACAGCTGAATTTTCGTCAACATTACAAACGTACAATACCGGTTTTGCTGTAATCAACTGGAAAGATTCCATTAAAACTTCTTCGTCATTTCCCTGAGGAGTAATAGTACGAGCCGATTTAGCCTGTAACAATGCCTCTCTGATTCTGTCTAAAAGTGCTTTTTCAGTTTGCGCTTCTTTATTTCCGGTTTTAGCAGCACGATTTACCTTTTCTAAACGTTTTTCAACCGTTTCTAAATCTTTTAACTGTAATTCAATATCAATGGTTTCTTTATCACGAATTGGATTTACATTTCCGTCAACATGAACAATATTATCATTATCAAAACAACGTAAAACGTGAATAATAGCATTACATTCTCTGATGTTTCCTAAAAATTGGTTTCCAAGACCTTCCCCTTTACTTGCTCCTTTTACCAAACCTGCAATATCAACGATATCAACTGTTGCCATTTGTACACGCTCTGGTTTTACCAATTCCTCCAATTTATTGATTCTTGGATCCGGAACGTTTACAACTCCAATATTGGGTTCGATTGTACAAAACGGAAAGTTGGCACTTTGCGCTTTAGCATTAGATAAACAATTAAATAATGTTGATTTTCCAACATTTGGTAATCCTACAATTCCTGCTTTCATCTGTTGTTTCTGTTTGTTTGTATTTTATCCTGAAATTTTTCAGACTTCATCAAAAATGTTACTCCTTAATATAATAAGA
>CBFGNY010000254.1:0-5244 GCA_965650235.1 uncultured Flavobacterium sp.
TAACAGGTAATCCCCAAAGAAACATAGAATTTTATGCTAATAATTTGGGACTCCGGTTTGTAAAGTTAACAGTAAATCAAGACGATCCAACTTCATATCATCTTTATTATGGCGATGAGGTGGGACATCCAGGTACTATTCTTACTTTCTTTCATTGGCCAAATATACCCAAGGGTCAAAGAGGAAGAATTGAAGTAGCTGCGACATCTTTTCTCATCCCTGAGGAATCCATAAGCTATTGGGCAGATAGATGGACCAGTTTGAGCATCAGTTGGGCTTAATGTCTTTATTTTATCAGCAGTTTCCTGAATTAGAGGCTTTAAAATTTCAAACGAAATTTTATGTTCATTGCAGATTTCTTGTCCAATCTGATACAGATGATTTGTAAAATTATTTACAAAAACAGCCGAAACATGCAATGCTTTTCTCTGCCCTGAACTGACTGAAAAGACAGCATTCGATATGCTTTTGGCAACTTTTTCCAAAATATTGTAATCAGTTTCATTCTCAGCTTCCAGACAAATTGGAATAATTGAAAAATCAACTGTTTTGTTTTTAGAGAAAGTTTGTAAAGGATAGAAAACGCCTTTTCTGTTTTTTGAATTTAAAATAGCAATCGAAGATGTTCCCGATGTATGAACCACTAATTGATTTTGAAAAGGTAATTGTGATGAAACTTCAGAAATAGCATCATCTGTAATAGCAATAACATACAAATCGGTTTCCTTTAAATCTGAAAAATCAGTTACAATTTTAACTGTATCGATTACGTTGATTAATGATTCTTTTTTCCTCGAAAACACCTGCTCAATCTCTATTTCTTCACTTTGAGAGAAAGCTTTTATCAAATGTTGTGCAACATTTCCTGAACCAATTACTGTTATTCGAATCATGTCGCAAAATTAGCATTATTTTTTTTAAAGATATCGATGTGGGTCAAACTTTGATTTGTGCTTTTAAAAATCAAAAACGAGTATTTGATAACAAAATCAAAAATAAAATAGCGAAAAAATTAACTCAATATGGACATAAAAAATATATTGTAATAGAATACCTGTTTAATTCCCAAACGGATTGTTTTATCGTTCTGTTTTTGGTTTTAATTAACAAAAGACAAATATCTCAACTCAACATTTTTAAGTATTTTTGTGCCACTTTTATACACTGTAATTCCTTAAAAATGGATAAAAAAATATTCTCTTTTTTGTTTTCTACACGATTAATGGCCGTTCTTTTTTTGACATTTGCAATCGCAATGGGTATTGGAACTTTTATTGAAAGTAAATACAATACTGATACAGCCCGAATTTTAATTTATAATACTTGGTGGTTCGAGGCTATAATGGTCTTTTTTATGATTAATTTCTTCGGAAACATTAAGCGTTATCAATTATTGAAAAAAGAGAAATGGGCAACTTTATTGCTTCACATTGCATTTATTTTTATTCTTTTAGGAGCTTTTATTACACGTTATATCAGTTATGAAGGCATGATGCCAATTCGCGAAGGAGCAGCTGAAAATCAAATCTATTCAGATAAAACATTCTTAACCGTTTTTGCAGATGGAGAATATAAAGGAGAGATGAAACGCAGGACTTTTGAGAAAAGCCTTTTATTTTCGCCTGTTACTAATAATGATTTTACCCTTGCAGGGAAATTTGACGAAACTCCTTTTGAGGTAAGTTATGTTAATTACATCATGGGAGCGAAAGAAATCATAAAACCAGACCCAAACGGAGCATTATACATTAAATTAGTTGAAGCCGGAGATGGTGGTCGTGAAGAACATTTCCTGAAAGAAGGGGAAGTTCAAAACATTCACAATGTTTTATTTGCTTTGAATAAACCAACCGATGGTGCTATAAATATAAACACAACCGGTGAAAAATATACTATTCAAACTCCTTTTGAAGGTGAGTTTATGAGAATGGCTGATAAATTTCAGGGAAAAGTAACCAAAGATAACGTACAGCCTTTGATGATGCGCTCTTTGTACAGTATTGGTGATATCCGAATTGTATTTCCGGATCCGGCAGTACGAGGAATTGTTGATTATGAATCGAATAATGATTACAAAGCTAAATCTCACACTGACGCCTTAATTGTAAAAGTTAAAGCAGAAGGACAGGAAAAAGAAGTACGTTTGTTAGGATCTAAAGGAAGTTTGGGAGAACCGAAAACAATCAAAATCGGAAAAATTGAATACAGTTTATTTTACGGAAGTAAAGCATATGTTTTACCTTTCAAAGTAAAACTAAATGATTTTATCGCTACTAAATATCCGGGAACTGAGAAAAGCTATTCAGCATTTGAAAGTAAAGTTACCGTTCAGGATTCTACTGAAACGTTTGATGCCAGAATTTATATGAACAATGTTTTGGATCATAAAGGATACAGGTTTTTTCAGTCTTCATTTCATCCTGACGAGAAAGGAACTGTTTTGTCTGTAAATCATGATTTCTGGGGAACTTCAATTACTTATTTAGGATATTTTATGTTGTATTTTGGTCTGATGGCTATCATGTTTACCAAGGGTTCTCGTTTTGCAGATATAAAGCGTAAACTTGAAAAGGTAAAAGATAAAAAAGCAAAATTAATTACGATTTTGGTTTTAATGTTAAGTTTTAATGGTTTTGCTCAGGCACCACATGTTCATGATCACGATGACCATAATCACAACCATAATCATAATCATACGGAAGATGCTAATGATCATGCCAATCACGTAACACGTCCGCCAAGTCAAAAACAAATAGATTCATTACTGAATATTTACAAAGCACCGGAAGCTCATGCAGCTAAATTTGGTCGTTTGATTATTCAGGATGCCGGAGGAAGGATGAAGCCTATCAATACTTTTTCGTCCGAATTATTGAGAAAAGTAAGTCATGAAGACACTTATAACGGCATGAATTCTGATCAGGTATTTTTGTCTATGACACAATATGCCCAGGTTTGGATTCAGGTTCCTATTATTTATCTGAATACAAAAGATGATAGTATTCGTAAAATTATTGGTCTTGACAGAAAAGCTAAATTAGCTCCGTTCGTAAAGTTTTTTGATGAAAACGGAAATTATAAACTTTCTCCTTATTTAGATGCAGCTTACAAAGCAGCTAATCCAAATAGTTTTGAGAAAGATTTTATCGAAGCTGATAAAAAAGTAAACCTAATGGAGTCTGCTTTAAGCGGAAGTATTTTAAGAATATTCCCGATTCCAAATGACCCAAACAATAAGTGGATTTCTTATTTAGAAATTGGCAATGCAGGTTTAAAAGGGATGGATGAAACCTATGTGAAGCAAATAATTCCTTTGTATTTTCGTGCATTAAATGATGGTTCTATTTCTAAAGATTTTAAAACTGCTGATGATTTGGTGGAAAGTATAAATGGTTTTCAAAAGAAATTTGGAAGCAAAGTACGTCCAAGCGAAAAGAAAATCGATCTGGAAATTGCCTATAACAAATACAATATTCTGCCAAAAATGTTTACTTGGTATTCTCTTTCGGGAATATTCATGCTTATTTTTACACTTTTCAGTATTTTCTTTGATAAAAAATTTTTACGCATTACAGTAAATGGTTTTCACATTCTAATCGGATTAATTTTTGCGTTTCATACACTTGCATTAATCGCACGCTGGTATATTTCCGGTCACGCTCCATGGAGTAATGCATACGAAGCCATCGTTTATGTAGCTTGGGCAACAATGTTCTTCGGATTGGCTTTCGATAGAAAATCAAAACTGACCGTCGCATCTGCTGCCTTTGTAACTTCGATGATTTTCTGGGCCTCAAATGCAAACTGGATCGATCCGGAAATTGCCAATTTACAGCCGGTTTTGAACTCGTATTGGTTAATGATTCACGTAGCGGTAATTGTAGCCAGTTATGGGCCATTTGCACTCGGAATGATTTTAGGTTTTGTTTCCTTATTGTTGATTTTCTTCACCAATGAAAAAAACAAAGCTAAAATGGATTTGAACATCAAAGAAATCACATACATCAACGAGATGGCATTGACAATTGGCTTAATCATGTTAACGATTGGAAACTTTCTTGGAGGACAATGGGCCAATGAAAGCTGGGGTCGTTACTGGGGATGGGATCCAAAAGAGACCTGGGCATTGATTTCTATTATGGTGTATGCTTTTATAATTCACGCTCGTTTTGTACCTGCTTTACGGGGTAAATGGTTTTTTAACCTGATGAGTATGTTTGGTTTTATATCAATTTTGTTTACTTATTATGGGGTAAATTTCCACTTGGTAGGGCTTCACTCTTATGCAAGCGGAGAAGCACATTCTCTAAGCTGGATCTGGTATTCATTGGGAACAATTTCACTAATAGGAATCATAACATATCCTAAATATCGAAAATATTATAAAAAATAACAGTTGTTAATTCGCACAAAAAGGTTCAGCTTCGGTTGGGCCTTTTTTTGTTTTGTAATAATTTAAAATTTGCGAGTTTTCCAGTTCAAGAATTAGGAGCTATTTCCTGCTGTCCATTATATCTTTTATGGCGAACCCCGCCACAAAAGGATGTCATTCCCATCAGGGCTAGGGATTCAGTTTTCATTATAACCTTATTCTGTTTTTTTACAATTTTTTAATCTGTTAATTTATATATTTCGTTTCTACGGAACTTCTTTGTATTACATTCTTAATGGATTTAATCCCGTTAAAAATTGCGCAATATTGTCATGTGATGAAAGGAGAAATCACACTTGTAACTTGACAAAGATTGATGTTTTTTTGCGGAGTTTCTAATTTAATTTCCTTTTGTCCAAATTGACAAACTGTATCGATAAATAGTCTTATGAAAACGATTGCCCTAGCCCTGATAGAAGTAAAAATCCTTTTGTGTCGGGGTTCGACACAAAAGATTGTAACGGATAGCAGGATTAGCTTCTGAAAGAATATACCTTTAAAGAAAGACGAATTGGAAGCCTTTGAAAATTTATATATTATTTTTCACATAATTATCGAACGGAAATTATAATGTTAAGCAAAAAAAAGGATAGCTTTTACTATCCTTATCTCTATCTCTATATTCTCAATTTGATTATTTTTTAGTGATTTCTTCTAAAACAGCTTTGTTTTCGTAATTAACTACTTTTAGAACAATCTCTTGAATTTTTACTGTTTTTCCTTCAATAACATAAAGTTTTCCTTTATTCATTGGAACGTTACTTTGGTCAAAATCAACATCACCATAAGTCAAAGTTTTTCTGATATCAGAA
>CBFGNY010000255.1:0-5223 GCA_965650235.1 uncultured Flavobacterium sp.
AAATGTAAACCTGTAGTAGGTTCGTCGAGAATATAAAATGTATTTCCAGTGTCTTTTTTAGACAATTCTCCAGCTAATTTAATACGTTGCGCCTCACCACCAGAAAGTGTTGTACTTTGCTGGCCAAGAGTAATATAGCCTAAACCAACATCCTGTATTGTTTTTACTTTTCTATAAATCTTCGGAATGTTTTCAAAAAACGGAACCGCTTCATCAACTGTCATATTCAAAACATCCGAAATTGATTTTCCTTTATATCGAATTTCAAGCGTTTCTCTGTTAAAACGTTTCCCCTGACAAGTTTCACATTCTACATATACATCTGGTAAAAAATTCATTTCAATCGTTCTCACACCTGATCCTTCACAGGTTTCACAACGTCCGCCCTTGACATTAAAACTGAAACGCCCGGCTTTGTAGCCACGAATCATACTTTCAGAAGTCATCGTAAACAGGTTTCTGATTTCAGTAAAAACTTCGGTATAAGTTGCCGGATTTGAACGAGGTGTTCTTCCAATCGGACTTTGGTCAATATCAATTACTTTGTCAATATGTTCTAAGCCTTCTATTTTCTTATATGGTTGTGGTTTTTTAACGCCATTAAAATAATAGGCATTTAAAATTGGGTAGAGCGTTTCGTTTATCAAAGTCGATTTTCCACTTCCTGAAACTCCTGTTACACAAATCAATTGTCCTAAAGGCAATTCAATCGAAACATTTTTAAGGTTGTTTCCAGTTGCTCCGGTTAGTTTTAAAAACTTTCCGTTTCCTTTTCTGCGCTCTTTCGGAATCTCCAGCTTCATTTTACCATTCAGATATTGAGCGGTAATTGTATTTGATTTTAAAGTCTCTGCCGGAGTTCCAATACTGATGATTTCTCCACCGTATTTTCCTGCTTTTGGACCAATATCAATTACATAATCAGCAGTTTCAATCATGTCTTTATCATGTTCAACCACAATAACAGAGTTTCCAATGTCACGCAATTGTTCCAAAGATTTTATTAGCTTTTCATTATCTCTTTGGTGTAAGCCAATACTTGGTTCATCCAAAATATACAAAACTCCTACCAATTGCGATCCAATTTGTGTAGCTAACCGAATACGTTGTGCTTCTCCGCCTGAAAGTGATTTTGAACTTCGGCTTAAAGCCAAATAATTCAGACCAACATTCATCAAAAAATTCAAACGATCTTTGATTTCTTTTACGACTTCAGAAGCAATCAAAAGTTGCTTGTCTGATAAATGATTGTTTAATTCCTGAAACCATGCCGTTAAATCAGAGATATCCATATCACACAATTCTGTGATATTTTTTTCATTTACTCTGAAAAACTGTGCTTCTTTTTTCAATCGGGAGCCTTCACAAACCGGACAATTTACTTCATCCATGAAATCTTTTGCCCAGCGTTTTATAGTTGTAGAAGCGCTTTCATCATATTGATTTTTGATGAAATGCGAAATTCCTTCAAAATCTATTTTATAATCACGCGTAACACCTAAATCTTTGGAGTTTACAGTAAATTTATCTTTTCCGCCATGAAGAATCATATTCATTGCTTCCGCCGGAATTTTTTCGATTGAATCCGTTATTTTAAATCCGAATTTCTCCCCAATGACTTCTAATTGCTTAAAGATCCAGGAAGACTTATATTCACCAAGCGGAGCAAAACCACCAGCTTTAATTGATAATTTAGGATTCGGGATTATTTTTTTAACGTTAATCTCGTGAACCGTTCCCAATCCGTTACAATGCGGACATGCGCCCTTTGGAGAGTTGAAAGAAAATAAATTCGGCTCGGGATTTTGATATGAAATTCCGGTGGTAGGACACATCAAATTTCTACTAAAATAACGCACTTCATTGGTGTCCTGATCTAAAATCATCAAAACATTTTCGCCATGGTGCATTGCAGTATTGATACTTTCAGATAAACGTTTTTGATTGTCCTCGGTATCTTCAATTAGCATTCTGTCGACTACAATTTCTATGTCGTGGGTTTTATAACGATCCAGTTTCATTCCTGAAACCAAATCCTGAACTTCACCGTTTACACGAACTTTAAGAAAACCTTGTTTGGTAATTTGTTGGAATAACTCGGCATAATGTCCTTTTCTGGCACGAATGATCGGAGCTAAAATATTGATGCGTTTTCCGCTAAAATCCTGCATGATCAAATCCTTAATTTGTTCATCAGAATAGGAAACCATCTTTTCGCCTGTGTTGTAACTGTATGCATCAGCACCACGGGCATATAAAAGTCTTAAGAAGTCATATATTTCAGTAATAGTTCCAACGGTAGATCTCGGACTTTTACTGGTCGTTTTTTGTTCAATAGCAATTACCGGAGATAATCCGTCAATTTTATCGACATCAGGACGCTCCAAGCCTCCAAGGAACTGTCTGGCATAAGCTGAGAAAGTCTCCACATAACGACGCTGTCCTTCGGCATAAATTGTATCAAATGCCAAAGATGATTTTCCCGAGCCTGATAAACCGGTAATTACAACCAGTTTTTCACGAGGAATAGAAATATCGATATTTTTTAGATTATGAACTCTTGCACCAAGAACTTCAATAGTATTGTCTTTATCTAGCATAAATTTGAGCAAAACGCAAAGTTACCACTTTGATTTATTCTTTTAATACTAGAGTATAGAAGTTTATGTTAAAAATTGTAACAAAAAACGCCAACCTAAGTTAGCGTTTTCTTTGTCTGGTAGCTATATATTCTTCGATGGCTTCTTTGGTTGTGTACCAGTTTCTACCTTCTTTATAAGCATCTATTTTGCCGGTTCGGGCCAGTAAACTAACGTATTCCTGCCCGTAAGGAGTTTCAGGCTCGCTAACAATATCAGATATTTTCTGATAGTCATAATCTGTTCCAGGCATTGCACTTAAATAAATATTTAAAGTTCGTTCTAAAGCCTGGCACATCAAAAGAGTCAATTTTTGATAATTGCCATTATTAGCCTGATTGAGTGCTTCATAATATTTTTTCCTGTCATTTTTAAGAATGATAGCAGGAGGGAAGCCACGACGCATTAATAAAAGATTCATACTCAAACGAACTGTTCTCCCATTTCCATCAAAGAAGGGATGAATCCAGACTAGTTTATGATGGTAAATAGTAGCCAGTTCAATATCGTTTAGACCTAACGGGTTATCATTAATAAAATCAATTAATTCATCCTGATAATCTGAAACTTTATTGGCATTTGGAGGCATAAAATTAGCTCCCGAAATTCGAACACCGCCATTTCGTAATCGTCCTGCAAAATCATCTTCAATAGAACGCAAAACTAATCCGTGGATAGAAAGAATATCTATGCTTCGAAGTTTGTAACTATCATTTACAATCGAATATAGATAATCAATTGCTTTATCGTGATTATGAGTTTCAAAATGTTCCCGAAGCGATTTTCCTTTAATTGTAATTCCTTCCTGAATAACCATTTGGGTTTCGCGTAAACTCATCGTGTTTCCTTCAATACTGTTTGAATTGTAAGTCCATTCAAGAGATAAACTCTCACGTATTTTATGCAAAGCAATGTTTGGCAAAGGTCTGCTGTGTTGCAAATCAAGCCTTTTTTGGTACAATCTGTCGAAAGTAGATTGAAATTCGGTTCTATATGTTAAGTCTATTTTCCACATGACCCAACAAAGTTACTTCTTAATATCGGATAAACCAAACAAAAACACTATCCGATATTAACATTATTCAATTGTCATTGAACGGAGTTTAGTTCTATAGGCTTCAAGTGCTATAGATTTGGAAATAAACCCATAATATTTTTCATTTCGAATTACGGGAAGAAAAGCTGATTTGGATATTTCGAATTTGCTCATTACAATTTCCATGCTGTCAAAAGAAGAAATTGTAATCGGTGGGGTTTTCATAACATCTTTGATCAAAGTATATTTTACCCGATAAGTATTAAAAATAATTTCTCGTATATCATTAAAATGAACAACGCCAAGAAGTTCTTTTTCATTTGAAACAACAGCAAAAACAACCTGATTAGAATGAGAAATGAGATCAACTAATTTACTGAGGTTTTCATCAGGATGAACGGTTAAATAATCGCATTGGATAATTGCATCAATATCTAAAGTTGATAGGATATTTGAATCCTTATTACTCGTGAACGCATGGCCTTTTTTTGCCAGACCTTTTACATCTAGCGAGTATTTTTCAAAACGTTTAGAAATTGCAAAACTTATTGAAGACACAATCATTAGTGGAATCATTAAACTGTAACCACCCGTAATTTCTGCAATTAAAAATATTGCAGTTAAAGGTGCGTGAAATAACCCGCTCAGTATACCTGCCATACCAACCATGGTAAAATTAGTAATAGGCAGTTTTGATAAACCAATAAGAGTAATAAATTTTGAAAAGAAATAACCTAAATAAGAACCTAGAAACAAAGATGGTGCAAAATTACCTCCATTTCCTCCACTACCAATTGTTAGTCCTGAAGCAAACACTTTGATCATCATAGTACATCCTACAAAGAGAAGTAAAATCCATTGATTGTTTCTGAAATCTCCAAATAGTGTATTATCCAATAATTTACCAGGATCTGTTTCAGATAATGTTCTGATACTTTCATAACCTTCTCCAAAAAGAGTAGGAAAAACAAAAATCAATAATGCCAAAATAGATGAGCCAAATAAAGCCTTCTTGTAAGGATTCATTTTTAGTTTTGCAAAATAATGCTCAACTTTTTGAAAATTTCTGGCATAATAAACTGCCATGAAACCTGTCAATATGCCTAAAAGCACATAAAAAGGGATGTTATGATAATTAAAAATTTCTTGTTTTTTAAAAGATAGCAAAATAGTTTCATCCA
This sequence comes from uncultured Flavobacterium sp., assembly GCA_965650235.1. Lineage (GTDB taxonomy): Bacteria > Bacteroidota > Bacteroidia > Flavobacteriales > Flavobacteriaceae > Flavobacterium. The sequence continues at coordinate 4,857 of CBFGNY010000255.1, forward strand.
ATACAATTGCAGAAACCAAAGCACCAGTAGCAGCAGAAATCATAATAGGAGTAAAGGCAGAAATACTTACATCAACCAGTAAAACTTCAATAGCAAAAAGAACTCCGGCAATAGGTGCGTTAAAAGCTGCTGCAATTCCGGCTGCTACTCCGCAGCCAATAAGTAAAGTTCTGTCTTTATAAGGTAATTTATAGTTTTGTGAGAAATTTGACCCAAACGCTGCTCCTGTAATTACAATCGGACTTTCTAATCCTGCTGAACCTCCTAAGCCTACTGTTAAAGAGCTGGTTACGATCTGGGCATACATCTGTTTTTTTGGAATAATACTTGCCTTTTTAGCAACAGCATATAAGATTTGAGATGTGCC
>CBFGNY010000256.1:0-5218 GCA_965650235.1 uncultured Flavobacterium sp.
AAATCCGGTTACAATTGCTGGTAAAGTATAACTCGCTAATTCTATAATTCTTGTAAAATCCATTTTCAAAATATTTTCAGCAAAAATATACTTTTTGCCGAGAAAACCGCCTTAAAATTATTTAATAAACCAAATGTAAGCTTACTTTTGTGCAAAGTTTTATAACTTTTAGAATACACTTTTTTAATGGATTCATACATAATAATTTTACTCTGTTTAGCTGCATTTGCAGCCGGATTTATTGATGCAATTGTGGGAGGAGGAGGACTGATACAAACCCCAATGGGAATAATTCTGTTGCCAAATTTACCAGTTTCTACAGTAATTGGGACTTTAAAAATCCCAGCTTTCAGCGGAACTGCTTTTGCTGCTTTTCAGTATCTTAAAAAAGTGGTTATCCAATGGAAGTTATTACTCATAATGATGTTTTTAGCTGTTCCTTCAGCGTTTTTAGGCTCAACGATATTAACGCTTGTCAGTAACGATTTTATGAAACCGCTTTTATTGGTGGTCTTATCTCTTTTGTTTATCTACACCTATGCTAAGAAAAACTTCGGTCAGCAGGTGGCAAAAGGTCATTCAGACAGAACTCAAATTTTATATGCGGTTGTAATCAGTATCATCGTTGGTTTTTATGATGGTTTTATCGGACCCGGAACAGGAAGTTTTTTTGTTGTAGCTTTTATTTCGTTATTGGGTTTTGATTTTCTGCATGCATCTGCGAATGCTAAAATGGTTAACCTGGCTACCAATTTCGGATCTATATGTTTGTTTATGATAAAAGGGAAAATCATCTGGTCAATTGCAATTCCGATGGCGGTAAGTAATGCTTTTGGCGGATGGCTTGGTGCTAAACTGGCAATAAATAAAGGCAATGGTTTTATTCGGATTTTCTTTTTAGTTGTTGTAATTGGAACGCTTATCAGGTTTGCTTATGATGTGTTTTTTAAATAAGGTTCAAAATTGCTAAATTCTATTGTGAGTTTGTTAGAGCATGTATAAAAATGGTTTTCGGGATAAATTGTATAAAAGAAACCAATTGTTTGAGAATAGACCCGATAGAGGTGGTATCCTCGCAGTGAAACGGAGAGATAAAGCCGAAAGCGGAACGCTGCCTGAAAAAAAGCCCTTTGTTTTGCTCCTGATATTCATTTTATTAGTAACCTGATTCACTAATTTTAAAATATCTTAGTAACTTATATGCTTAGTATCTTAGTATCTTTCTTTTTACATCTTTAATTGCTATTTTTGCATAAAAGGAGATCAATTTCATGCATAAATATATTGACCAGCTCAACGAAGCACAACGAGAGCCCGTTTTACAAAAGGATGGGCCAATGATTATTATCGCTGGCGCAGGCTCTGGAAAAACCCGAGTTTTAACAATCAGAATTGCTTATTTGATGCATCAGGGAATTGATGCGTTTAATATATTGTCGCTTACATTTACCAATAAGGCTGCCCGTGAAATGAAGCACAGGATTTCGGCAATTGTAGGTGCGAGTGAAGCCAAAAACTTGTGGATGGGAACTTTTCACTCTGTTTTTGCACGTATTCTTCGTTCAGAATCAGAACATTTAGGATACCCGTCCAACTTTACGATTTATGACTCTCAGGATTCGGCCAGATTGATTTCTTCGATTATCAAAGAAATGCAGCTGGATCGCGTTATTTATAAACCGAAACAGGTTTTAGGACGAATTTCGAGTTATAAAAACAGTTTGATCACCGTAAAAGCCTATTTTAATAATCCTGAATTACAGGAAGCTGATGCCATGGCTAAAAAACCTCGTTTGGGAGAAATTTACCAGCAATATGTCGAGCGCTGTTTTAAAGCAGGAGCAATGGATTTTGATGATTTATTATTGAAAACCAATGAATTACTGACTCGTTTTCCGGAAGTTTTGGCTAAATATCAGAATCGTTTCCGATATATTTTGGTTGATGAGTACCAGGATACCAATCATTCTCAATATTTAATTGTAAGGGCTTTATCAGATAAGTTTCAGAATATTTGTGTGGTTGGGGATGATGCTCAGAGTATTTATGCTTTTCGTGGTGCGAACATCAATAATATTCTGAATTTTCAAAAAGATTATGAAGGTGTAAAGACTTTTAGATTAGAGCAAAATTACCGTTCAACCCGCAATATTGTTGAAGCAGCCAATACGATCATTGATAAAAATAAAACCAAACTTGATAAAATTGTCTGGACCGCAAATGATTTTGGTCCAAAGATTAAAGTACACCGAAGCCTGACTGATGCCGAAGAAGGTCGTTTTGTAGCCAGTACTATTTTCGAACAAAAAATGCAGAATCAGCTGCACAATGGCTCTTTTGCGATTTTGTATCGTACCAATGCACAATCACGTGCAATGGAGGATGCTTTGAGAAAAAGAGATATTCCGTATAGAATTTACGGAGGATTGTCTTTTTATCAGCGTAAGGAAATCAAAGATGTTTTGTGCTATTTGCGTTTGGTAATTAATCCAAAGGACGAAGAAGCATTGATTCGCGTTATCAATTATCCGGCACGCGGAATTGGAGATACAACTGTCGAAAAATTGACTATTGCAGCCAATCATTACAAACGTTCTATTTGGGAAGTAATGGTTAATATTGATAAGATTGACCTGAAACTGAATTCTGGCACAAAAAATAAACTGAAAGATTTTGTAACGATGATTCAGAGTTTTCAGATTATTGATAAAAATCAGGATGCCTTTTATATTACAGATCATGTTGCAAAAAAAACAGGTCTTGTTCAGGAATTAAAGAAAGATGCTACTCCGGAAGGAATGGCGAAAATTCAGAATATAGAAGAGCTGTTAAACGGTATTAAAGATTTTACAGAAGGGCAGAAGGAAATTGACGGAGCGAGAGGAGCTTTGTCAGAGTTTATGGAAGACGTTGCCCTGGCTACTGATTTGGATAAAGACACATCTGATGAAGACCGTGTTGCCTTAATGACGATTCATCTTGCAAAAGGACTTGAGTTCCCTCATGTTTTTGTGGTGGGAATGGAAGAAGATTTATTTCCGAGTGCGATGAGTATGAGTACACGAAGTGAATTAGAAGAAGAACGCCGTTTATTTTATGTGGCTTTGACACGTGCAGAACATCAGGCATATTTGACCTATGCGCAATCACGGTATCGATGGGGAAAACTGACAGATAGTGATCCATCTCGTTTTATAGAAGAGATTGATGGACAATATTTGGAATATTTAACGCCTTCAGAAAGTAATTATCGTTATAAACCAATGATTGATAGTGATATTTTTGGTGATGTCGATAAGTCTAAACTTCGATTGGCAAAACCGGTAGGAGGAACTCCTCCAAAGCATGTTACAGATAATGAACCAAAACCTGATTTAAATATTCGCAAATTGAAACCTGTTGCCGGGACTAATCCAAATACTGCCGCTTCCAATTTATTTGATAATAAATTAACCATTGGCAATGTTGTAATGCACGAACGATTCGGTAAAGGTGAAGTTGTTAATCTTGAGGGAGTGGGAGCAGATAAAAAAGCCGAAATAAAATTTGAGGTTGGCGGAATTAAGAAATTATTGCTGCGATTTGCTAAACTGGATGTGATTGGTTAAAAATGTTTCAGTTTTTATTTCTAAGAACTTGTAACTTTAAACAAATGAAACTTTAAAGTAAAAAAAATGGCGGAATTTATAAAAATATATCCTGATAAACCGAGTGAAGCTGCCATTGCCAAAGTGGTAAAAGTACTTCAAAACGGAGGTTTAGTAATTTATCCAACAGATACTGTTTACGGTTTGGGTTGTGATATTACCAATTCCAGAGCTTTAGAAAAAATTGCAAAAATTAAAGGAATTAAATTAGAGAAGGCTAATTTCTCCTTCATTTGTCATGATTTGAGCAATCTTTCAGATTATGTCCGTCAGATTGATACTTCAACATTTAAAATTCTAAAAAGGGCATTGCCGGGTCCTTACACATTTATTTTACCTGGTAATAATAATTTGCCAAAAGAATTTAAGAAGAAAACAACTGTAGGGATTCGTATACCAGATAATAACATTGCACTAGAAATTGTAAGGCAGCTGGGAAATCCGATTGTATCAACTTCCATTCGTGATGACGATGATGTAATTGAATATACCACAGATCCTGAATTGATTTTTGAAAAGTGGCAAAACCTGGTTGACATGGTTATTGATGGTGGTTATGGAGATAATGTAGGTTCAACAATTATAGATCTTTCTGAACATGAACCTGTAATTATAAGAGAAGGAAAAGGTGATGTTGATATTTTGTAAAAAAAAACTTAAATAGAGCAATCTTATTAAAATATTAAGTAACTTTAATATTAGTTAAATTTAGTTAGTTAATTAAAAATAGTTTTTTATCCTTTGGTTTAAGGATATGAAAAAAGCAGGTCAATTTGACCTGCTTTTTCTGTTTTATGAAGTATTATAACTAAATTATTTAGCTTGTTTTTTCATTTCTTTTTCAATCATCTCATAGAATTGATCGATTTTTGGCATAACTACAATACGGGTTCTTCTGTTACGGCCTTTGTTCTCAGCAGTATCATTTGCTACTAACGGTACATAAGAACTTCTACCGGCAGCAATTAATTTTGCAGGATTAACACCAAGGTCATTAGTTAAAACACGAACAATTGATGTAGAACGTTTAACACTCAAATCCCAGTTGTCTAAAATTATACCGTTGCTTTTGTAAGGAACGTTATCAGTGTGACCTTCAACCATACATTCAAAATCAGGTTTGTCATTTACTACTTTTGCAACTTTAGCCAAAACACCTTTCGCTGCATCAGTTACTTCGTAGCTACCACTCTTAAATAATAGTTTGTCAGCAATAGAGATAAATACCACACCTTTTTCTACATTAATTTCGATGTCCGGATCATTAATTCCAACAGCACCTTTTAAGCTTGTAACCAATGCTAATGTTACACTGTCTTTTTTAGTTAAGGCATCCTGAAGTCTTGAAATTTTCAAATCTTTTTCTTTAAGACTTTCTAAAGATTTTTCAAGGTTTTCAGCTCCTTTTGTAGTTAAAACAGTTAAGTCTTTTGAAGTACTAATCAAGTCCTGATTATGTTCTTTATAGCTTTGAGCTGTAGCAGCTAATCCAGCTTTTTCTTCTAAGCAGGTATTTAGTTTTACTGTACAAGAATTTAATAAGTCCTGAGTCTCTTTATTTTTAGATTCTA
>CBFGNY010000257.1:0-5217 GCA_965650235.1 uncultured Flavobacterium sp.
CTTTCATCTCTTTCATATGTTCCTCGCTGATAGACTCGTTGCCGCTTTCATAAAAAATAATACTCGGATTATTTCGGTTGTAAATGATAGCATCGCGCATCAGATTAACACGCTGAATCCATTGTTCGCCTTTGGCATCCTTTTCGGCATCTCCGGCAGGCATTGCTTGTAGTAATCCAACTCTGTCACAGGATTCTACATCTTGTTTCCAGGGTGTAACATGCATCCATCGCACTAAATTTCCGTTACCTTCGACTATCAGTTTATTGCTAAAATCACTTAGCCATGGCGGAACTGACATTCCGATAGCCGGCCATTCGTTGCTGGTTCGTTGCGCATATCCTTTTACCTGAATAACCCTGTCGTTTAGCCAGATTTCGCCATTTTTGAATTCGGTTTTTCTAAAACCGGTCTTTGTAGAGACTTCATCAATTACTTTTCCATCTACTTTTAAAATGGTTTTTACGGTATACAAATAGCCATAACCCCAACTCCAGAAATGCAAATTATTAACCAGCTTACTGGCTTTTATAATTTTAGTTTCATTTGGAAGAAGGTTTATTTTCTCACCGGAAAAAGAAGCGACTACTTTGCCCTTAATATCTGCAACAACAACATTGTATTCCAGTTTTTTTGTCGTTTCAAATTCATTGCGAACCTCCGCTTCAGCATGAATAACCGCACTTTGTTTTTGGATATTTATATCAGATGGATAAATGTAAACTCCAGTAGTTTTTAAGTTGGAATAGAGGGGAAGTGTTTGGTATAATTTACTCGTAATATGAAGAAAAACATTTTTTGGAATTCCGCCATAGTTAGCATTAAAATTCATATTATTCCATTGATAAGTAGCATTTGTGGCTATTTCTCGGTATTTCCAGTCATTGTCAATTCTTAAAGCAATCGTATTTTCTTCAGGGAAAGGTCTTACAATTTTAGAAATATCAAAACCAAAAGCCATTACGCCATTTTCATGAAGTCCTACTTTTTGCCCGTTAACATAAATCACACCGCCTTGGCGAATACCTTCAAATTCTATAAAAATCTTTTTATCTTTTATCCCTTTTGGAAGTTTGAAATTTTTACGATACCAGACGATTCCTGTAGTATGGTTGTCAATATCTTTTTCAAAAGCTTCTTCCTGATTATAGGCATGTGGCAATGTAACTTTTCTCCATGAGGTATCATCAAAAACAGGAGATTCCGCATTTTGGGAATCTCCTGTTTTTAGTTTCCAATTGGAATTGAAATTGTATTTTTCTCTTTTAAATTCTTGTGAAAACAGGTTTGAATTTAAGAGTATCAAAACAAGATAAAAGAGTGTTTTTTTCATGATGGTTGTTGGTTAGTTAGCGTGAGGGATGGAAGTGGAGCTCTCCCGATTTTTCATCGGGAAGCGGGAACGTACAGCCCGACCCGACCTTTTTCGGGAGGGGCACGCCCAAATTATTTCATTTTATAAATTTCTGATCCGGCCAATAAAAAACAACCTAATCCGTAATCTTCAAAATCAGGGATTTTATCATAAGACAGTGGTTGTCCGTCTTTAGGTTCTTTTCCTGTTGATTGTAAGTATCCTAAAAATCCAGTATCATGTAAAGCATCTTTTGTGATGGCATTCCATGCTTTTTCAATTACAGGTAAATACGTTTCTTTTTTCAAAATTCCGCTGTTGATTCCGTAAGCCATTCCATAAACGAATAGCGCAGTTCCTGAAGTTTCTTTTTCACCAAAATTTGTGGGATCATGTAAACTTACATTCCAGAATCCATCCGCTCTTTGAATCGGAACTAAAGCTGCAGCCATTGCTTTTAAATCTTTTACATATTGATCTCTGTGAGGCGCATTTTTAGGAATTATAGTCAATACTTTTGCCAAAGCACCAATTACCCAGCCATTACCACGGCTCCAGTAGCAATCTTCACCATTTGGTTCTTTGTATGGAGGATCAAAATCTGCATCACGCCACCATAAACCATCTTTTGGATTAAAAAGTCCATGATCACCATGTTTGTTTCTTGAATACATGTACATTTCGTACATCTTTTCGTAGTAACGATTATCGTTTTCAAGAACACCTAATTTAGCAAAAACCGGCATTCCCATTTGGATGGCATCAATCCAGGACCAGTCGTCTAGTTGAGGCGTATTAAGCAACATGTTGATGTTGGCTTTTGTGTTTTTTAATTTTTTCGCATCCGGCTCTAAATTATATAAATCAATATAAGTTTGAGCTGCACAATAATTGTCTGCATTACGAGTAACATTTCCACCGTTAAATCCCCATTTATGAAATTCTGACCAGTCGTAAGCATATTTGTAATAGGCTTCTTTTGGGAAAATTTCGTGCAAAGCCATTAGCCCTTCATAATAAACGCCACGTGTCCAGATATTGCTTGGGCGTTCCTTATTAGTAATAATTGTTTTACCTGTTTCAGGCCATTTTTGCATAAAATAATCGTTAGCCAAAATCATTTGTTTCAGTACTAATTTTTTATCAAATGGCTGTTGTGCGTTTGTAGTGTTTGTATATGAAAAGCATATTACAAACAATAAAAGTAATTTTCTCATTTTATATTCTTTTAGAAGGGAATTAATTTTGTTGTTTTAAAGGTGTGATAGTAACAGGGCCTAATAATCCCGATGGCATCGGACTCCATTTTGTGGCGTCGAATTTTTTATAGTCTTTGTCAACCATATTGATTTCGTAGAAAATTTTCCATTCTTCGCCTTTTAATTCTTTATCACGAATTCGGTTGGCTGAAAGGTTTGTTACCTGAATTTTTAAAGTGTTTTTCCCCGGTTTTAATTTTCCGATGTTCAATTTATAAGGAACAGACCATGCGGTACCCATTAATTCATCATTTAGCCAAACTTTAGCGCTTTCGCGGACATCGCCCAGATTTAAACTCCACGATTCTATTTTAGAATTCGGATTATTAAATTCTAAAGTGTATGTTGCAGATCCTGAAAAAGCTTCTGCATCAGGACTTAATTTTGTCCATGATTCTAAATTAGAAACAGTAGCTGTTGGAGGCAATTTAGGACCACCTTTGTCAAAATTTATTTTCCAGTTTCCTTTTAATGCGATAGCTTCAGCAGTTGGTTCATAATAATTCCATTTTTTTTGGGAAGCAGAATTCTCTGTTTTTAGGAAATAGGATTGTCCCGGTTCGATTTTTATTTTTACCAAAGTGTTTTTGTCTGTTTTTTGAACGATTGCATTTCCGTAATTTCTGTTTAACGGATCAAAAATCACAATTTCTTTGTTGCCAATTTCTAATGGAATAAATCCATCAATGGTTTTTGGTGTATGATTTACCAGATAATATATTTTTTCACCGTCAACATTTCTTCGAATGAATTTTAAACCTGTATTTACCAGTGCTTCAGGATATATCTGAGCATTTTCCAACGTTTCAAAAATATTCGGAACAGGCTTTACAGTTTCTTTATTTTCAGCCAAAACAGATTGAAGTTTTGCTTCCAGATTTTTGTAATCATTAAAACCGGGAACAGATTCCGGCAATCCCTGAAAAATAATTTTACCGCCGGCATTTTGTAATTCGATCAGTTTTTGCAGAGTTGCAAGAGGCATTTTTTTACATGTCGGTATCACTAATGATTTAAATGTACCGCCCGGAAGACTAATTTTTCCATCAATTACTTTGGCTTCGGCAATAAAATTATCAGAAATAAAATCGACTCCGTAACCTTTTTTCATTAACTCTCTTGTGGTGTCATAAAAAGAAGTTCCATGAAGCCATTCCGGCAAAGAATGTATTTTGAATTGAAAAAACAAAGTTCCTTTATGGTATTGATCCCAAGTGTCAAAAACTGGCCAGTACAGCAAAATTTCATTGTCTGGTTTTCCTTGCTGTAGCATCGACTGGCAATTAGAAATATATGAAAATAGAGAAGGTGCATCTTCCCAAATATTATTGGTTGCATTAAAATTTACAGATGCATAAAATTTCCATCCCGGCCAAACCGCCCTTTCAGGTGAATAAGTAGAGCCATGAAGAAAAATGTGATTTACGCCATTAAGCATTAAATCTTCAGCTTCCGGTTTACATTGTGATAAGGCTGTTTTAAAATGTTCACGCAACCACGTAAAAGTTTCTGAAGAAACTAAAGGCTTTCCTGAAATATGAGCTGCAGACGAAGAAAACTTTAACATCACGGCATCAGCATCTCCTTCGCGGATGTCTTCTTTATCACGTCTCAGACCCGGAATATCAAATGGCATGGATCCAAAAGTCTCGCATTCCGGAATATCCGCGGAAGCGTATAAATCAATTAAATTTCCAGGAGAACCGTGTGCCTGCAACTTGGTTTTGAAACCTTTGCTATTGGCCCATGCTGTCCATGATTTGTCAAATTTGTTTAGTAATAAATCGGATAAGGTTTGTCGGTAATCGCTTCTTATCCGGTTAGCAATCTCATTGTCGGTTTCACTTAATAATAAAGGCAATTGTTTTTTAAGATCGTAGCCTCTTCGGTTTTGGAATTCTTCAAAGAAATTCGGGGTAAAATCAGTTCCATAAACTTCATAACTGTCATTAAAAATAGCCCTGATTTTTCCTTCGCGGTCTTTCAAAGCATTGTTAAACGGAACGACATATGCGTTCAATGCTTCTTCTGAATAATGATCTAATGTATATCCTTTTCCGCCTGGAGCAGATCTTTTTACTTGCTGACCGGTTTTACCGCTAAAAACAGCATATATAGTATAATCTGTTTTTTTTGCTTTCCATTTTAATTTGTTTGGTTCTAAAGTGTTAGGTATTGCTACAGAAGATCCTTCTATACCTTTGTCACTAAGTTTTGAATTTTTGTTTTTTAACTGATCGGTTAGGTTTACATAACTTCCATCACTGCCATACGCCACTACATATAAAAGTTCCGCTGGAGTTTTTTCCTTAGTGTCTTCCAGTTTAATAGTCCTGTCTATTGTTTCGTTCTTTTTTAACTGGTATTTTTCTACAATCAGTTTTGTGGCCGCATGAGGCAAAGTAACATGCGAACCTCCATAAGGCCATCCAGTTCCTAAAACCATGTCAACCTGCATATGAAGACTATCCGAAACATGAATAGTATAATCCAGCATTTCCATCCATTTTGGGGACAAATAGTCAATGAAATTATTTTCTTCCCCTTTTACACCATATATAGGAGTGATTTCTACACCGCCAATTCCGGCTTTATGAAAATCTA
>CBFGNY010000258.1:0-5209 GCA_965650235.1 uncultured Flavobacterium sp.
CAACTTCTGTAAATAAAGTAGCACCGTCAGCGATCATTTGCTGTACCGATTGTGTCCATTTTACAGGAGCTGTCAACTGAATGATCAGGTTCTTTTTGATTTCGTCTGCATCAGAAACAGCACTTGCCGTTACGTTTTGATACACCGGACAAATTGGAGCTGAAAAAGTAGTCGCTTCTATAGCTGCTGCCAGTTCTTCTCTTGCCGGTTCCATCATTGGGGAATGAAATGCTCCTCCAACAGGTAAAATCAATGCTCTTTTTGCTCCGGCAGTTTTCATTGCCTCACAAGCTTTTTCAACTGCTGATGTTTCTCCAGAAATTACTAATTGTCCAGGACAGTTATAATTTGCTGCTACTACGATTCCGTCAATAGAAGCGCAAACTTCTTCCACCACATTATCTGCCAATCCTAAAACGGCAGCCATTGTTGAAGGTGTAATTTCGCAGGCTTTTTGCATTGCTAAAGCACGTTGTGAAACTAATTTCAAACCATCTTCAAAAGATAAAACGCCGTTGGCAACCAAAGCTGAAAATTCTCCTAAAGAATGTCCTGCTACCATTTCCGGTTTAAAATCTTCTCCTAAAGTTTTGGCTAAAATTACCGAGTGTAAAAATACAGCTGGTTGTGTTACTTTAGTTTCTTTTAGTTCTTCGGCAGTGCCTTCAAACATGATATCTGTGATTCTGAAACCTAAAATTTCATTGGCTTTTTCGAATAATTCTTTTGCCAATGGCGATGTTTCATATAAGTCTTTGCCCATTCCTGTAAACTGTGCGCCCTGACCCGGAAATACGTATGCTTTCATTTGTCTAATTTAAGATTGCTATTTTTTAAATTGAAAATTAGTTTCAATTGAAAGGCAAAAATAACATTTTTTTAGCTCGTATAATCCTTAAACATATAAATCCATGCTAATCTTGAGAATCGGAGATTAAAAGAAGTAAGCAGGATTATGACAAGAGCAATTATCGGAATGATTCTTAAATCGAATGTGTTTTCAAAGAAAAACTGAGCGATACAATAGGTTGCAATTCCCTGAGCTACTGTCAGGCCATAATTTACATACATGGCGCCAAAGAAAAACCCGGGTTCTTTTTGGAATTTATAATTGCAATGACTGCAAGTTTCATTCATTTTTGGAAAACCGAAATTCAGAAAAATATTCTTGTCTTTAAAAACTTTTCCTTTATGACAAACAGGACATTCGTTGCTTAAAATGTGAGCTAGTGCACTAGACATGATATTGTTGTTTTATATTTATACAAAGGTAAAGGAGATTGTATTAAAACCTTTTTTATATCTTCGCTATTAATAGCACAATAAAGACATTTTTATCATGAAAAAATATCCGGTTTATAGTGTAGAGAATTTTAGCTGCAACGATATTCATCGCGAATTTTATGTAAATACGTTTAAGGAGCATTTGAAAAGTCACAGTTTTATCGAAGAACCTCACCGTCATGACTCATATCTCATGGTTTTTTTCACCCATGGATCCGGAATACATGAAATTGATTTTGACCAATTTGAAATAAAAAAGGGAAGTTTGTTTGTATTGCAGCCCGGACAAATGCATCATTGGAGTTTGTCTGATGATATTGAAGGCTTTGTGATTATATTTTCACAGGAACTTTATAATTTATATTTCGGGCAGAAGAATATCAATGATTATAATTTTTATCATTCGATTCATAATCGGCCGGAAATGCTTTTTGAAGCCGAAGAAATCGCGAAGATTCTGCCTTATTTTAAATTATTAACGGAAGAAAATAAACAGCAAAATAACTTTCAATTGGATAAAATGCTGAATTTACTGGATTGTATTCATATTGAAATTGCCCGAAAATATAATGAAACCTATTCGCATCAGACCCATTCATACAATATCAAAATCAATACATTCGAAAAGCTTCTGGAGCAACATTTTAAAGAAGAAAAATCACCTTCTTTTTATGCTGATAAATTAAATATCACCTTAAAACACCTCAACCGAATCTGCAATGAAATTTTACAAAAAACGGCCACAGAAGTCATCATGGATCGGGTAATTCTTGAGATTAAACGAATGTTAATAGATAAACAGCTGGCTGTAAACGAAGTGGCTTCGGCTATTGGCTATGATGATTACTCGTATTTTTCAAGAGTTTTCAAAAAACAAACGGGAGTTTCTCCGAAGGCTTTTCGTGAAAAATAAAAATTTCACCATATAAGTGATTTAAGTTCATTATAACTTTGCGCTATATTCATGGTCAAAAGGCATTTCGACTTCGCTCAATGTGACAGCGTATTAAAACTTAAATTTTCTTATATCACTTATATGGTTTAAAAACCTATGCAGTAACAGGTTCTAAAATTTTGAAATTGCTTTTTGGTGCTTCGCATAATGAGCAGCAATATGTTTCAGCTAAATCTGTAAATAGGATACCTTTTGGAATCTTTTGACTTTCATCGCCGTATTCAGGATTGTATGTCGTTAAACATTCCTGGCATTGGTAAATATCCAATTGCGGTTTTTCTTTCTTCTGTGTATTTTTTTCGGTTGTTTCCGGAATTGAGTTTCCTAATTCTTCAAAGTATTTTCGGCTTAGTTCAATCAGGATTGTTGGCAGTTCCAGTTTATCAATATCTTGCGAATGCACAATATATTCACGTGTATTTGGATCAAAATTCTTAGCGAAAAGAACATTGTAAGTATCACGGATTTTAATGGATTCCAAATCTTTAGGTAAATCATTTTTTTCGACTACGATCGAAGTGAAATAATGTCCATCACGATTGTATTCAGAGATACCGAAAGTTAAGCCATATGTACTGATGTCAAACTGATCAAGCGTTCTTACCAAAAAGGTTTTGAGGTTCAAAGCCCATTCCATTGCAACAGGCAAATGCCAGTTTAGTTCTAAAAGAGAATGACGGACATTTATTCCTTTTTTGCCTAAAAATTTCTCCCATTCCAATTTTCTGTCTTTCGGAATCCCTTTTATGATAAATGATTTCCATGGTGTGATACATATTTTCCCAATTTTACAATCGAAACATAAATCACACATTTCTTTCAGAAACTCTAAGTCGTACAGATTATTTCTCCAGTATAAACCCAGCCAATACTGGTCGATTCCCAATTTGTTCATTCCTTCATAATAGGGGAAAGGATAAAAAGGGACATTTAGAGGTTTGTCAATCGTCCTGTTGTTTGTATCTAAAGCTTCGGTTACCAGACTAAAAATTAAGTCGATTCCACAGGATTCTTCAGTAGTAACAATACGTTCTATTTCGTAGTAAAATGTTGCAATATCCAAGCTGTAAATTAATACGGGATACACTTCCATACGCTGCCATTTCGGTAAACGAATGTACAAATACCAATAATCTTCATGTTCTGAAGCAATGAAATTTAGATGTCCGGTAAACAACGGAACGAGCTGCTGCTTAGGATCATTAATGTTGACCTTAAGTTTGGGCTGGTCTTTAAATTGTTCTAAAATATATAAAAACTTATTTCCGGTAAGCCAATTGGTATTTCTGAAAATATCTGTCGAAACATACGAAGAAACGATGTTATTACCGCTCTTTTCATCAGGAAAAACAAAATGATGTTTGCCCATCTTTTCTTTATCCAAAGCTTTAAAACCTTTTGGAAAAATAATATCCTGTCTTGAACCAAATGAAATCGAATCCAAACCCTGATCCGCAGCCATATTAACCACTTCTCTAAGTTCTCCCGGCGAAATAACGCCTCCTTTTACTATTAATCTCGTTAATTCCATGTCTTAAATTTTGTTTCAAGTTTCAAGTTTTTTTTAGTTTCAAGCTTTATGTATAGTTCCAGCAACATGAAACTTTAAACCTGAAACAAAAGAAACTAAAAAATTATACTTTACACTTTGCTAAAATCTCCTTAACCTCTGTTTTACAACTTCCACAGCCTAATCCTGCTCCGGTATTTTTACATAAATCAGTAAAATTATTCACACCTCCTTTAATGGTCTCTTCGATATTTCCTGCTCCAACCTGACTGCAGGAACAAACTAATTTTCCGAGAACAGGCTTGGCATTTGAACTTCCTCTAAGTAATGAGTTTCTTTTTTCAGATAATTCGATTTTGCTTTCAATCATCGTTTTAAACTCGGCAAATTCATTTTTGTCACCCATCAAAATGGCGCCGACCAATAAATCATTTTTAACGATACATTTTTTGTAATAACGTTGTTTCAAATCTGCAAAAACAATTTCTTCATACGAATCATCGTTTTCCGGAATTTCAACATCACCAATGCTACACAGATTAATGTCTTCCAATTTTAGGATATTCATCAAAACAGAACCTTTGTAGTAACTGCTAATATCCCCAGCCAGAAAGTTAGCCAGAATATCCGCTTGCTCTTCTGCTGCAGATGTGATTCCGAATAACTGGTTATTGAATTCGGCTATCTCTCCAATAGCATAAATATCTGGATTTGATGATTGTAAATACTGATTTACCTTTACTCCACGACCGCAGGCAAGTCCCGTTTCTCTTGCAATTTCGATATTTGGAATTGTTCCAATCGTATATACAATAGCATTTGCTGTAATGATACGTCCACTTTTCAGCGCTATTTCAAGTTCGTTATCATTATCTGTTTCAAAAACAGTGCTCACCTCATTATCAAAATAGATCTGGATATCACGAAGCTGAACTTCTTCTGCCAATAATTTGCTTGAGACACGATCCAATTGACGTTCCATCAAACGCGAAGCCCTTTGGATTATGGTAATTTTTACTTTTTTATGTTTTAAGGCTGCTGCCAATTCTAATCCTAACAAGCCTCCACCAACGATTACTACATGCTGTTCTTCCGGAGGTAAATTGGTGTCGTCAAGGTGTTTTTTTAAACGATCTGCATCTTCTTTTCGTCTTACAGTAAAACGTCCCGGTAAATGTAATTGTGCATTTTCAGGCACAAAAGGACGGCTTCCGGTAGCCAGAATTAGTGAATCAAAAGTATGTGTATCGCCTAAAGTGTCAATAATTGTTTTTTCAGCAGCGTTTATTTTACCAACAGCAACACCCGCATTCATGGTAATTTTTAATTTATTTAATGCTTCACCATCCTTTACCTTTAGTAATTGCTGCCAGGAAAATTCACCTGTCATATATTCCGGAAGCAATACACGATTGTAAAACGGATTTACTTCATTCGAAAAAACAATTATTTCATCTGTT
>CBFGNY010000259.1:0-5195 GCA_965650235.1 uncultured Flavobacterium sp.
TTTCAAACCCTTCAGAGGGATCATTATGTATAAGATCCTCTTCAATGTCCTTCTGGGTTATATCTTTCGAGCCACTGCCGGATTCACTATCAAGATTCTCTGAATTATACCGGTTGCTCTCTGGATCCCTACTTTTTGAGTCTAAATCTGGAATCTTGCCGTCCTGCCCGGTGTGGCCCTCAGGATTTTCACCGGATTCGGGGTTGGCCTGCTGGGCACTCACATCGTCTGAGTAATCGGGCAGGGCATTCTCTGTAAAGCGGTGCGCTGCAGGGGAGGAAGTTTTTTGCTGCCCCTGATTACCAGTATGTTCGTTTTGAAAATTCTGGTCATCCTGACCGTTATTTTCCAGTGTATCTGAATTTGTCATTTTATAATTTTAAATTGAATTTTTACTATCTTCTTCTAAAGACTGTCCCGGAGCAGGTTTGCCGGTATTGCCGGGTTTGTCTGTTCTTTGTCAAATGTAGATAAAGGATAATTATACTTTTTTACAGAATAATCATTTGCATTTATAAAATAGCTATCAGGTAATCAGACAGGTAGAAGTTAAAAGTTATCGAGTCAGGATTCGCTTTCAACAACCAAATATTTCACTAACTTTAAGTAAATTTATCATTTAAACGGAGAATGTTCAAATTATCTAAAATAATTTAAATTATGAAAGCTGACTTAAATTCAAAATTTATAGTATTCCTGTTTTTTACTCAATTATTATTTGCATGCAAAAATAATATAAGTACGGGAGTTGGAAGTGACGGAAAAAGTCTTGACTCCACGGTGACAAACACCGACACGACTACTGTACCAAAAAAGAATTCAAAATTATTAAAAGAATAGAGCATGTATGCCAATTATTTTGTCGCAAATTAAATACGTTCAGAAATTGAGATAATACTTTATTTATTGTCTTAGTTTTTATCTGATCCAAAGCGAAAATTAATAACAAAATATTCTGAAAAATAGACGGTTGGATACAAGTAGAAGCTTTAATGTAATCAAAAGCGAAAATAAATTTATCAAATAAAAAAGAGGTGTAAGGAATGTAGAATTTTTCCTTTTCAGGCTAACTAATATTTATGCCAAAATTTTATCACTCCACAAATTTTCGTATTGATCCATGATACCTGATCCCTCTTAGACTAATAAGAAAATTTAAGATATAAATAAAAAAATGGCGCCAATTGAAGACAATTGGCGCCATTTGGCTTTTGTGACCCCAAAAGGACAAATCACGCACCATTTTATGGAGGATTTGAAGAGATTGGCTTACTGGAAGTAGAGGCTGTGTTTCATTGGCTTTATGAATTTGGTTTGGATGTCCCGTTGGGGATTGATGGAATTCGTATCTAATCTTTAATAGGAGAGCTGCGAATTCTAACCTTAAGATTTAGTAATTGATTTAGAAGGAATATTATTTTTCAGAATAGTATGTGCAACGATTGTGTGATAAAACTAATAATTTAAAGAACTTTATCTAAGCTTTTTCAAGTGCTACGGATTTTGGAAATAAAATATTATTCTCAAGATGAATATGCTTGTGCAGGTCACGTTCAAATTCTTTAAGCATTGCAAAAGTTACTTTATAAGTATTGCAGGTATCTGCTGGAGCGGTATAATTTTTGGTTAATGCAGCAATTTTTTTAAAGCGTTGTCCTACTGTATCATGTTCTTCTTTAATTAAAAGTATTTGATTTTCAAGAGTTCCAAAGTGTGCTATCTCTAAAAATAATCCTTTCGCATGCGCCTCATTTATTTTTTTTATAAAAGGAAAAAGGATCTGTTCTTTTTTTCTCATATTAGCAGAGAGATCTAAGGCAGATTCAGTAAATAAAGTATTAATTTCAAAGAGGTCAGGATATGTTTCACCATGAAGAGTACATAATTCATTTAATAATTTAAGCAACACGGGTGTTTTTTCAGCCACATATCGATGATGTGTTTTTTCTATATAGTCTGCCAACAGATCCGATGACCATGATTTATAATTAAAAGATTGGTTGGCCGAATTATTTGTTGCACGATCAAGCTCCTCAATTAAAAGAGACTCCTCAATGCCTCGTTTTTTGCAGGCTTCTTTTAAGGTACGATGCCCTTTGCAACAAAAATCAATGCTATATTTTGAAAAAATTGCTGCCACTCTAAAATCATCAGCTACGATTTCGCCAATTGTGTTTTTGTTTGTTGTTTTCATAGGAAGTTATTAAGACTTAAGGTTATTAATTAGCATGAATGAGTTTTTTCAGGTTGGCATTGTTTAATAATAATTAAGGCCGTTGTCAGCATATTTGAAAACTCAATAAATGGAATTGTAATTTCATTTCTATCTATAAGATTTTCTGCTTCGTTTTTTAGCATTTTTATTTTTAGCATTGCCAAATGCGAGTCGCGGTCATTGCTGGCATAAAAAGAAGTTATAAGTTTCTGTAGTTCTTTTTTTAAAATTAGGTACGGTTCGTAGTTATTTTTAATATTTACGGTTGAAAATTTTGGAAGAAGGATTTTTGAAGAAAAAATAAATGCGGCAATAGTTTTATCAATGTTTTTGGATGCCTGATGAGCAAAAACCAATGCTTCAAGAAGGGAATTAGACGCCAATCTATTTTTTCCATGTAATCCTGTTCTGGCACATTCACCAATGGCATATAAATTTTTGATTGTAGTGACACCGTTGCGGTCTACTTTAATACCACCACATTGGTAATGAGCCGCAGGAACAATTGGAACCAGATCTTTTTCCGGATATAAACCTATTGCATTGCAATGGGCGGAAATAGAAGGAAAATGTTTAAAAAAATCAGCTTGATCTAAATGTCTACAATCCAGATATACATGTTTTTTTTGAGTTTCGAGCATTTCGATACTAATAGCACGGGAAACAATATCTCGGGTAGCTAGTTCACCTCTTAAATCGTATTTAAAAAGAAATCTTTTGTGTTCGTAGTTTACAATATAGGCTCCAAAACCTCTTACAGCTTCTGAAATTAAGAATAGCGGATTTTTATTCCCGGAAGATAATGCTGTAGGGTGAAATTGCATGTATTGCATATCTTCGATTTCGACACCTGCACGAGCCGCCATTGCAATTCCGTCACCAGTAGCAATCGCAGGATTGGTTGTGTTTTCAAAGAGTTGTCCGCAGCCGCCTGTGCTAAGTACAATGGCTCTGGTAAGTATATATTTTATTGCGTTATTGTTCTTATCATAAAAAAAAGCACCGGTGCAATTCACTTCGTTGCGCTTTGTTGTTTCAGTATTTAATTCTATGACCTGATGATTTTCTAAAAGTTCAATATTTGCTGTTTGAGTGATAATTGAAAGAAGCTTTTTTTCGATTTCTAATCCTGAACTGTCTTTATGATGTAGAATTCGATGTTGGGAGTGGCCACCTTCGAGACCTAAATCCCATTGGCCTTCCTGATTTTTATCAAATGAGGCACCAAGTTCTATTAGTTCTTCTAATCTTTCGGGAGCTTGTTGAATAACCATTTTAACAATTTCTTCATCACAAAGTCCGGCGCCAGATTTCAACGTATCTTTTATATGCTGTTCAAAACTATCTTTCAAATGATTGGTGACCACAGCTATTCCTCCTTGCGCAAGTTGCGTATTGGTGTTGCTGGCCATTTCTTTTGTCATGATACAAATAGATAAATCGGGGCGCTTTCTTGCCGTTTTAATGGCAAAAAATAGTCCTGAAATACCAGAACCTACTATTAGAATATCAGTTTTAGGCATGTTATTTGGTTTAAGAAAGTTTATGCATTTTTTTATGGATTTGAGCGTTTTAAGCTTCACTTATTCATTTATATTTTAAGATGTAAATAAGTTTTCCCTGTATGTTTTAATAAAGATGTATTTACTATGTATCAGTCTTTGTGGGGGAGCCGGAATCAACTTTTTATAAAACACTGCTTTAAAAGTTCGAGCAAGATTCCGACTTCTGTGGCCACAATGAAAACGGTAGTAGGAGGCCGTTTTTATATATTAAATAATGATATATGTCAATCAATAATCAAACTGCCTGATAAATATGAATTCATATTCTTGATTTGCAACATTTTTAGAGGTTCGGTATTTTTTGAAATTTCAAACATCTAAAGCACTAATAATACTGAGTTTTTTTTGAACATCACTCCTTAAATGTTCGCTAAAGATTATTTTTTATTTGAAGTACAAAACAAGTTGCTCAAGGCTTTGATTGAAAGAACATCTGGGAGTATATTCTCCCAGATGTTTCTATTTTAGTTTACTTACTTTTTTTTCTAAGGGTAAGGTCAAAGACAAACCAGCACAATGCCAATACTCCAAATCCGAAAATAGTATCACCGATAGCCCTAAGCCATTTCAAGGTTATCATCGCTGGCTGCTGCATTAGTTCTGCCGAACGTGCATACCACATTCCGTGCTCGATACTTTCTATAGCTTGCCAAATTCCAACAGGAAGAAGACTCAGTAACGCCATAGCCAGCAATCCAATATTGGTAGACCAGAATATGAATTTCATTGCTTTTTCATTCCATATCTCATGTCTGTACAAACTGCGGAGCACAAATAGCATCAAACCAATTCCGAGCATTCCATAGACTCCAAATAAGGCAGTATGTCCATGCAAAGGGGTTGTGTTTAAGCCCTGAACGTAATATAAAGCAATAGGCGGATTAATGATAAAACCAAATACTCCGGCTCCTAAGAAATTCCAGAAAGCAACAGCAATCATAAAATAGATAGGCCATTTATAATCCTTGATCCATTGTGTTGATTTTGAAAGTTTGTAGTTATGGTAGGCTTCATACCCAATTAAAACCAAAGGCACAATCTCCAAAGCGCTAAAGGTTGCCCCAAGAGCCATCACAGCAGTTGGAGTTCCTGAG
Source organism: uncultured Flavobacterium sp. (assembly GCA_965650235.1). Taxonomy (GTDB): domain Bacteria; phylum Bacteroidota; class Bacteroidia; order Flavobacteriales; family Flavobacteriaceae; genus Flavobacterium. The sequence continues at coordinate 4,875 of CBFGNY010000259.1, forward strand.
AAATAAAGATGATGAAATGTTCCTAAAATTCCTCCAGACATAAAAATGATAGTAGAGAAAATAACATTCAGCGTTGCTGTTTTTGTTTTTAACAGACCTAAACGAACAAATAAGAAAGCAATTACTACAGTAGCAAACACTTCAAAAAATCCTTCTACCCATAGATGCACAACCCACCATCTCCAATATTCAGCAATTGCCAGATTGGTCTGTCTTCCCCACATTAGGCCAGCAGCATAGAAAGTAGCAATAGCCGTACACGAGATTAGGAACATTATGATAAGATTTCTTTCGCCTGTTTTTTTCTTCAGTACCGGAAGT
>CBFGNY010000260.1:0-5175 GCA_965650235.1 uncultured Flavobacterium sp.
AACCAAAGATAATCCCGAACGATATTGCAATGGTGCTTAAAATAAAATAAAAAAACATATAAACTTATTTTAGTAAAAGGCGAAAATATTTCAAAAAGAATGTTTTTAATAACCAGGGTTATATAGGGATAAGTACTTATACCTAAGCTATTTGTCCAGTTGTTTTAAACAAATTATTACTTAATTCTAATCAATATTTTATAAACTTAAAAACAAATTTATCATGAAAAAAATCACACTATTATTTGTTGCTCTAACAGGGATGTTAGCCAATGCACAGCAAACTCTGTATGCAGAAAATTTTGAATCAAATGTTGCCATCCTTGGTGATGGTCAAATGCATACATTTAAACCATCTGCAAAGGCAGGAACATGGAAGGGTGGAATAGATCTAAAAACTGCTGGCGATGCCAATATAAATTTGCGCCAAGGGTGGGGTGAACAATATAATTTGAAAATAGAATCTAAAGATGCTGCAGTTACCATTCCTAATATCAATGTGGCTGGTTTTACAAATTTAAATCTGTCCTATGAACTTGTTGTTGAAGATGCAGGAGATGCTGTAGCACCAAAAATTGAAGCAAGTACTGATGGCGGTGTTTCCTGGGTAACTCTACCTACAGTTGCCAGTGGTGGAGGGTGGTCTAAAGAAGCAAAATCTGTTGCTTTGCCTTCAGGAAATTATAAAACAATAAGCCTCAGAGTGAATCCTAATACGGTGAGTTCTAATGCTGTAATGTTTGATAATTTTATAATTACCGGAAAGCAGCAGTAATGTGACAATTCAATTAAGGTTTATCCAAATCCTATTGTTAACGAATTTAAAGGTGAAGCTGCACATTCAGATCCACCATTTCGTGTTTCCATTTTTGATATACTTGGAAGAAAGGCAAAGACAATAAAATTTTAAGCGAATTGTCAATGGAATCTTCATTGAAATCAGGATTGTATATAGTACAGTTTGAAGAGGTAAAATCAAATTACTCAAAATCATTTAAGATGGTTAAAGAATAATAATTGAATTTTTTATATGGAGTCAGCGCAAAATGCTGCTGGCTCCATTCCTAATAAGGCTTATTATGTAAATAGTTTTGATAACAAGAATCTGAAAATAACAAATAGTACTATTTTTTAATCAATATTTTATAAACTTAAAAAACAAATTATCATGAAAAAAATTACACTATTATTTTTGGCTTTAATAGGTATGTTAGCCAATGCACAGCAAACTCTGTACGACGAAAATTTTGAATCAAATGTTGTCGCGGGTGATCAAACATTTGCGCCAACTACAAAGGCAACAAAATGGAGTGGTGGAGTAGATTTAACAACCCCTGGCGATACCGATATAACTTTGCGCCAAGGGTGGGGTGCTCAATATCTATTGAAAATATTATCTACTGGCACTGCTTCTGTTACCATACCTAATATCCCTTTGGCTAGTTCTGACAATTTAATGCTGTCTTATAATTTTGTTCTTGAAAATGCAGGAGGAGGAGCAAGTCCTGCATCTGATGTAACACCATTCATTGAAGCGAGTATTGATGGCGGTACTACTTGGGTAACTCTAAATACAGTTGCTAGTGGTGGCGACTACAATAATCAAAATAAGATGGTTGCTTTGCCTGTAGGAACTTATACTGCAATAAGCCTCAGAATGAATCGTAATGTCATAGCGAATTCTAGTAATTCGACCATTTATGATGCAATGTTTGATGATTTTGTGATTACTGGAGATGCTGGAATTTTATATTCCGAAAATTTTGAAGCAGATTTTAACCCGGTTCAAACATTTGCACCATCTACAAAGGTAGGAACCTGGAGTGGTGGAATAGATTTAACAACTCCTAACAATGAAAATATAACTTTGCGCGACGGATGGGGTTCTCAATTGCTATTGAAAATATTATCTACAGGCGCTGCTGTTACCATACCTAATATCCCTGTGGCTGGTTATACTAATTTAAGCCTGTCTTATGAATTTGTTGTTGAAAATGCAGGAGTTGCTGTAGCACCAAACATTGAAGCAAGTGTTGATGGCGGTGCTAATTGGACAACTCTACCTACAGTTGCTAGTGGTGGAGGGTATAATAAAGAAACAAAATCGGTTGCTTTGCCTGCAGGAACTTATAATGCAATAAGCCTTAGAATGAATCCTGATACGGTGAATTCTAGTGATGTAATGTTTGATAATTTTAGAATTACTGGAACAGCTGTAAGTCTAGGAACTAATTCTAACCAGTTAAGCGACAATTCAATTAAGGTTTATCCAAATCCATTTGTTAACGAATTTAAAGTTGATGCAACAAATTCAGAAGGACCACTTCAAGTGAGTGTTTTTGATGTTTTGGGAAAAAAAGTAGCAACTGCAAAATCATCTTCAAACCAGTTGTCAATGGGATCTTCATTGAGTTCAGGAGTATATGTCGTGAAAGTTGAAGGTGCAAATGCAAAGGATTCAAAATCATTCAAGATTATTAAAAAATAACAATTGAATTATTTATTAGAAATAAAAAAAGTGGCGTATAATTTACACGACAACTTTTTAAAATAATAGTATTCCAAATAAATACCCAAATAAGGCTGTTTGCTCAGTTGTTTTAAACAAATTATTACCTATCTCTAACCAATATTTTATAACTTAAAAAAACAAATTTAACATGAAAAAAATCACACTATTCTTTTTGGTTCTAACAGGGATGTTAGCCAATGCACAGCAAACTCTGTATACAGAAAACTTTGAATCAAATGTTGCCATCGTTAGTGATGGTTATATGTATACGTTTGCGCCATCTACAAAGGCAGGAACATGGAGTGGCGGAGTAAATTTAAAAACCGCTGGCAATGCCAATATGAATTTGCGTCAAGGGTGGGGTAATCAATTTAATTTGAAAATAGAATCCAAAGGCGCTGCTGTTACCATACCTAATATCAATGTGGCTGGTTTTACAAATTTAAACCTGTCTTATGAATTTGTTGTTGAAGATGCAGGAGATGCTTTAGCACCCAAGATTGAAGCAAGTACTGATGGGGGTGCTTCCTGGGTAACTCTACGTACAGTTGCTAGTGGTGGAGGGTGGTCTAAAGAAGCAAAATCGGTTGCTTTGCCTTCAGGAAATTATAAAACAATAAGCCTTAGAATGAATCCTAATACTGTGAATGCTAATGCTATAATGTTTGATAATTTTATAATTACCGGAAAGCAGTAAGCTTGGCGGCTAAATCAAACCAATCATGTGACAATTCAATTAAGGTTTATCCAAATCCTATTTGTTAACGAATTTAAAGGTGAAGCTGTAAATTCTGATCAGCTATTTCGTGTTTCCATTTTTGATATATTTTGGAAGAAAAGTAGAAACAATAAAATTTTAATTGAATTGTCAATGGGATTTTCATTGAAATTGTATATAGTACAGTTTGAAGGAGTAAAATCAAATTATTCAAAATCATTTAAGATGGTTAAAGAATAAATAATTGAATTTTTATATGGAGTCAGTGCAAAAATGCTGCTGGCTCCATTTCTAATAAGGCTTATTATGAAAATAGTCCTGATAACAAGAAGCTGAAAATAACGAATAAATACTATTTTTTAATCTATAAAATAGCAATTTAAAAAAATCGAAATTTCATTAAAGCGTTACTGCAAAACCATGGAGTTGCTTAATGACCTATATTAATCGAAGCTTATAAAAAAAAGACCATGCCAAAGGAGCTGTATGGACTGAAGTAACCCCAGGATAAAGCCAGAAGAACAGGGAACTACGAATAACCTGATGGCGTTAATAACTGCCACCTTTATTACAGTCAGCTGTAAATAAAAAAAATAAAAAACGAATGAAAAAAAACATAAATAAACAGCTTATTGCAGGCTTACTGCTTTGCGTATCGAACACTGTTCTGAACGCGCAGACTACCAAAGTTGGTAAAGCTAAAATTACTGTTGAAGTCAACAAACCGGGACATCGTATTCCTGCAACATTATTTGGAGCTTTTTTCGAAGATATTAACCATTCAAGCGATGGAGGTCTTTACCCGGAGCTTATCAGGAATCGTTCGTTTGAGGATTCTGACACGCTTCAAAACTGGAAGTTTATAGCACCTAATGATGCCAGCAAGGCTTCGGTCATTAATATAGATGCGCTGTATCCCCCAGTTGGCGGGTTAAACGTATTCAATCGAAAATATCTTTCAATTGAGGCCAAAGGAGAATTTAAGCTTGAAAACTATGGTTTCTGGGGAATGAATATAGTTAAAGGTAATTCATACACCTTCAAATTAGCAGCACGTAGTGCCGAAGGCTTCAATGCACCGCTAAGGGTTAGTATTGTAAGTGCTGCCGGTATCGAGCTGGCCAATGCCGAGGTGAAAGGTTTTGAGAGTGGATGGAAATACTATACCGTTAACTTAACGGCGACAGGCAGCGATCCTAAAGCCCATATCGAGATAAGCACGAAAGGTAATGGCCGCTTACATATGGATATGATTTCGCTCATGCCTGACCAAACGTGGAAAGGTCATGGACTCCGGACAGATCTGGCAGAAGCCCTAAATGCCATGCACCCCAAAGTTTTCAGGTTTCCTGGAGGTTGTTGGGTTGAAGGAGCGTTTTTCAAGCAAATGAACAACTGGAAAAAAACAATTGGGAATATTGATACCCGTACTTCTTCCTGGAATTTCTGGGGATATAATGCTAGTCGTGGTTTAGGTTATCACGAGTTTCTGCAACTGTCCGAAGACCTTGGTGCCGAACCTTTGTTCTGTATCAATGTCGGAATGTCGCATGAAGACTACGTTCCCATGGATCAAATGGGACAATGGGCACAGGATGCGCTTGATGCAATAGAATATGCAAACGGCCCCGAAACTTCGGTGTGGGGAAGTGTTCGTGCAAAAAATGGCCATCCAAAGCCGTTCGGTATGAAATATATTGAGATAGGAAACGAAAACGGTGGCGAGCTGTATGCTCCAAGGTGGAAGTTTATTGCTGAGGCTATTCGCACGAAATATCCTGAAATTGCCATAATCGTCAACAATTGGGGAGGATATCCTAAAGATCCTCAAGCCGATCTTATTGATGAACATTATTATGATAACCCTGAATGGTTTATCATGAACACAAACAAGTACGACAATTACGACAGAAAAGCTTCGAAAATATTCCTTCGAGAATATGCC
>CBFGNY010000261.1:0-5167 GCA_965650235.1 uncultured Flavobacterium sp.
GTTTTGCTTTCCTGCAGCGACGGGTGTTATCGATATGGTTTTTTTATCTATGGTTGTGTGTGGGATTGCTGTTTTCCAATTTTATACATTTTAAGGTATCAAAAAACAACTCAATTATATCTTTGTTTTTTAATTTTAGCTTGGTCTCAAATAACTTTACTATCTTTTTAACGAATGTCATTCTAACACACTACTAACTATTTTCCATTTATTATCTTTCAGTTGAAAAATAGTTGTATTCGTTTTACAACAGCCCTGAGGCCTAATGATTATAAGTCTTTTATTTGTTTTGTCCATGGTTTTTGGGAAAAATCCTTTATTTAGGGGAAATTTCTCATCCTCAGTGAATTTACCATCTTTATTCTGAAAGAAATAAGAATATATTGGACCTCCATTACCTCCATAATCATAGAGAATTGCAAAATCTTTAAGATTATCAAAATTAAAATCAGCAACTATAAAATCATGATAATTTTCAATTCCTTCTTTTATTTCATTGTCCGAGTTAAAATAATCAATCCGAGTTAAATTAATAGAATCGTTAATTGCAGGCCAAATTCCTGGAGAATAAATTATATCTTGGGAAGTTTTATTCTTTCTGGTTATCTTAATCTTAAATTTAGAAGGTCTGTCCTCTTCATCTGTTTTTATTAAACTAACCACGAAATCTAAATTGTTAAAATAACTTTTATCTTCCTCTGCTTTTTTTTCAAAAGAGTTATTTTTTAATTCTTTCCCTATGTCATTATTAGAGTGATTTCTACAACTTAGAGAACTAATTAGCAAAACAAGCATTACACTTTTTTTCATTTTTTTAGATTAAGAGATTTAAATATACTTTTAATGTTTTATCGTTCCGCCATTCTATCCAAAACAATTTATTATCCTGTGTTATGTTTTTTACTTGCAACCAATTTCCTTGAATTTTTATAACTTCAATTTCATCATCAGAATTCCATTCTTGTATGTTTATACTTTTACCATTAATGCTATTACGAGGCGGGTTCTCTTTTAAATTTTTACTCACAATACTTACAACCTGATCTTTCAAAAATTCATTCCAACTATAAAATATAAAATTTTGTGTAGGCTTAATATAAGCAAAAGTGTTTTTGGCAGTAACAATTTTGTAATATTTATTTTTTTTTTCAATACAAGTAAAAAATAAAATTCCATAATCGGGTTTATTTAATAGAGGAATAATATCTTTTCCTATTTTAGCCTTTTTTGTTTTTGTTTCAAGAAAGGTAGTATCCGCATATAAAACAATGCTTTCTTCTACTTTTACCAATTGAACTAATCCGATTCCAACATTCTGAATTAAATTATCATTTTGATATTCCAATTCATTTTTTTTTTCTTGAGATCTACAACTACTAATAATGAGAAGTAGAATACTATTTATTAAAATTATTTTTTTCATAATGTTTTATCTTAAGCCTAAATGGAAATGGTCTTGATGAACTGATGTAGATTTTCCAGTAGTGTTTTTAATATCCTTTTTATATGCATAATTTTTATTAAAACCCCATTTGACACCTACAGAAATTATGTTTTCTAATACTTTCATAAATTCTTCTTCCGTCTTGTATTTGTTCATAGCATCGCTCCATAAAGTTCGTCCAGCATTACTACTTCCTGGATATCTAATATCTATATCATTCCCTGCAATGTTGTGACCTTTGTGTCCAATGTCTCTTCCATCATTCGCAGAAATATCATTAAAGTACAATGCTTCTGAGTAACCATTTTTTGGTAATGAAAAGAAAAAACCTAGTAAGGCAGCACATACTTTTTCATTTACCCAATTATCTCCGCCTTTATCTCTAGGTCCAAATCGTCCCCAATTTATACCCGTCTCAGGAAAAGGCAGCAAATTATGCTCATTTTTTTCTACAGTTATTGTTTTAATTAATTTATTACTTTCATAAATGTCATATTGATATTTATTAGACGTTAAACACTTCATTATTTTAGAATATGTAAAAACATCAACATCAATTCTATATTTATTAATAACGCTTACAACAATATTTTCTTCTTCACAACATTCCTCACCAAATTCTTTGAGGAAACCTTTTTTAATATGCAAATGGTTTGTTGGACCCTTTAATTCTTCTTGGTAATATTGTTTATACTTTTTTAAAATATTATCAATATCTTCTTCTCTTTGTCCATAACCCGCACCCGGTAAACTAGCCCATTCCGTTCGACATTTATCAATAGCTTCTTTTATATTATCTTTTTTAATTAAACCTAACGCTTTCTTTTTTTCTTTTATTAGATAAACACAGTATTTATCTTGACTCTCAGGCTTAAAATCATTTAAACCATGCTCTTTTCTCCAATCAACAAAAGCTACATCATTCCAATTATTCATTGTTATTTGATAAGCACCTGCGGCTCTAGAATCATGCTTTTTTATATAAACATTTGGATGGTTATCAAAGTTTTTTCCATGATCCTTAAAAGTACTTCCGCCAACAATTGTTTCATAGCCTATTTCATTTTCAGTACCTTCACCTACACGTAACATCCTCATAAAAGCTCGCACTTTTGCCTCACATTCACAAGCAACATTTTTATTTTCTCCTCTTGAATGACTACTTGCATCCCCTTTCCCAACCAAAACAGCACTTTTATATTCCGCCAGTCCCAGCAAAGCACTCTTTTTGGTTATAGCAAGAGTTCCCGTAGCAGATTTTGCACCATTGTACAGAATCTCGCCCTGACTGTCTTGTACAACGGCATATACGATACACATGGATAGCTTTGGGTTTATTTTTTCCCATTTTACGCTTGCCTGTATGGCACCGCTTTTATCTATTTTAACCTCAGCAGGAGGGATTTCGAAAAGACTTTTACCTTTGCTGTAAATGGTAATTTTGAGTTTTTCATTTTCTTTTATTCCTCTCGATTTACCGTAAAAATAACTTATCTTATCATAATCGGCATGATAATGCCTGTTTTTACCATCCTGACTCCCAATATGTGCCGAATAAATCTGGCGTTTATCCTCGACATTCAGGTGATTTTTAGATTCAAAAATGTTATTGGTATTGGCTAATTTTAGTTTTGGAGCTCCAATTTTTACATACAGCATACCCCAATTGCCTGCTTTGCCCTTTACATAACTATCTAAAGTAAACGGTATAAGGTTCCCGTCGTATTTAGGGACGTTGATAACCTTGCAATAATCGTTTTTAAATGCATCATTATCCCAAATCTCTATCGTTAAATCCTCGCCGATCAGATGCTCCTGTTTTACCCAAATATTTACTGTTTGCAACCAGCTCGATTTCTCTATCTCAATACCATTACTGTCTGTAAAAAACATTCCAAGTATTTTGGCTTGTTTTACATCAATACTTAATGTTATTCCCGGCTCCCTGTTTATTGCACATTGTACGTTTTGCTTTCCTGCAGCGACGGGTGTTATCGATATGGTTTTTTTATCTATGGTTTTGTGTGGGATTGCTGTTTTCCAAATTATATGTTCAGCATCCAATGCCTTTTGAAAAACAAAAGAATTGAATTCAGTTCTGACTTATTTTCAGCATAATTTTATAATTTCAGCCTGTTTGGAAGGGCTAGGAACTGATTTTTTGATTTTTAGTAAAAGTTTCGGATAGCTGTGAACTTGGTGATAATATAATCATTGGCTTTTCTTCAAAACATATGATCCTTTTTTATTTTCATTATAACATGTTTCGATATATGGACAGTTCCATATATAATTTTTGTTATCAAAAGTAATTGTTCCAAAATCCTTAGTTTTTTTCAATGCCCAACTGTCAGTATTATCTAAACTTTTTTCAAAAGTCAATTTTAAATTGTTATTTTTTTCAATAGCAGAAAGTTTATATAATTGATATAATTGAAATCCTTTGGCTAAATAAGTTACAGAATCTTTATTAATTGTAATGGAAATATCGTGTATGTCTCTCCAATCATCACTATTTTCATTTATTATAAATGAATATTTACCATACCATTTATTAGAGATAGGTATTTCTATAGAATCACTATATTTATTCCTTTTGAGTTGACCTAAGCTTTTTTCTTTTGGATCTTTACAATTTACTAATAGCAAAATAAAAATCAGATATATACTTCTCATAAATCTTTTATTAATTTTTAAAAACAATCTTGTTATACTTTACTTTATTATCTTGAATTGAATTAACCAAAATTGCCACGTTATTATTTTTTAGTAATGTAGCTTTTTTTAAAACCCATCTTTCTTTTCTCGTGTTTATTAAATTTAGATTATTCTTAGTATTAAAAATATAATATTTCAAAGTTGAAAATTGATCAGCATCTTCCATATCCTGATATATTATTAGTAAACGATTTCCAAAAATTAAGGGTTTACTATCTAAAGTGTCTATTTTACCGCTTTTATCATCTATTAGTAAATAATGATCTCCTTCAAAATAAGTGAATTTAATCAAATGTTTGTTGTGATTTTTAATGTAATATAAATACTCATATTTCTTATATCCGTCATTATCTTCATCAACGGATGTGTTATTTTTTAATAAAATATTTTTCAATTTTGTTTTGATGTTAACACCGTTTTTATTTTCATATATTTTTTTAAAAGAAATATCATTTTTAATAAAAATTGAATCTTTAATAAAAATTGAATACTGTTTTTTATCAACAGAAGTAATTACATAGCTATCATTAATTTGAGAATGACAACTTATTGTAAAAAACAAAAGCATTCCGAAAATATAATTCATAATATAATTTTTATTTTTCATTGATTTCTTCAAAATTAGGTTCGTAATTATACATATGTAAGTGATGATTATGATGAACTAATTGCGTGATATGTGGAAGTAATTCGTCATTAAACCTCCATGAATAAAACTTTTTCCAGCCAAATAAATAAACATTAAGCTTATTTTTACTTGGTCTTGCACTTCAAATACACATCTCAAGATCAGAAAAGACAGCTGAAGAGCTGTCTTTTCTATCGTGTTACCTTTTCTAAATATTGATTAGACAAGAAATCTATCATTTACAATTTTTTAGTATTATTGAAGAATTTTCTATCTTTCCTGTAAATGGATTTTCTAAAAACTCGCGTTTTTTTGTTTTTGTATTATAAAATCCTAACCAGATAAATTCAATTTTGTTATCTGAATATTTTATCTTT
>CBFGNY010000262.1:0-5113 GCA_965650235.1 uncultured Flavobacterium sp.
TTTCCTAATTTACAAAAACACTAAGTTCTTTATTAGCTATTTTTTTTGTGTACAAAGCATTATAGCGTTAAATAGTTTCCTCTTTGGTTTTATAAACACCATCTAATTTCAAATCAATAAAACTTCCATAATATTGTCGAAATTTTAAACAAGTTTTGGTTAAACGTTCTTCAGTGGTGTTTTCCCTCACTGATTGTGTTACTTCAGTTTCATTAAAGGGCTTAAACTTTGATGTATTGCATGTTTCAAGAACCCTTTTTCCTAATGAATAGGCTTTGTTTTCCTGATTTGAATTTACTTCAGCAGCCGAAACTTTTTTAATCTTTATATCTTCAGTATTTCTGTTGACTGTTTTAGACTTACATCCTATTAATAGCAACAAACATATAATCAATCCTGCTTTCTTCATAATCATTTATGTTATTTTTAATAATAAATTTGGATCGGGGCAGTTTTCTATATAAAAATTTACATCTTTTGTGTTACAAACCCCAGGGTAATCTCCCCAATAATTTTCTATGTTTTTAATAATTTGAAAATGTAAATGCGGTGCGTAATCTCCGTTAACTTCAGAATCTCCGATGTTTGCCAGATATTCTCCTTTTTTAAAAAAATCACCAACATTAATCCCCTCTATACTTTCTAACGATAAATGTCCATATAAAGTATAGAATTTTTGATTTTCTATTTCATGTTCCAAAATTATAGTGGGGCCGTAATCGCCTAAACCAATATTATTTTTGAAACTATGTATCTTTCCGTCAAGAGCAGCTAAAACGGCAGTCCCGGCTTTTATCCATAAATCGAGTCCAATATGAATGTTGCGTTCAGAGATCTGATCGTTTTTAAAAATAGGACTTCGCTGATATAAAGTCCGTCCTTCAATATAACCGCCAAAGGCTACCTGAGCATTATTGGTTTTTAAATAAGCATTAATATACTTCTCAAAATCGACTGGATTTCCAGTTTTATGGGCATCTAAATCCTGATTATTGATAGATAAATCTAAAGCGATATATTTAGAATAATCAATAGTTGAATCGATAACTTTCGATTTAGGCATATTTTTTAATATAGAGGCAAGAGTTTTCATAAACTGGATCAGGCAACTTTTTCAATAATAATTAACTCATTATGATGCTCTACACGGGGCAGCATTTTAGTAGAATATATTTTAGGATTAATTTCCGAAATATATTTGCGATTTCTAATATTATGTTCTTCATTAAGAATCATAGTATTAAAAAGGACAAAACCCTGATTTTTTAATAGAGAACAGACTCTTTCACTAAAAAAACGTTCAAATAAAAAGTTAGGCATATTGGTATCCTCAAAAATATCAATGATGATCAAATCATACTGGGTTTTAGTTTTTAAAACAAATTCAAATGCATCATCAATAATAATTTCCAATTGGTTAATTTGAGAAAGATTAAAATATTCATTTGCAATCTGAATCATATCTGCATCAATTTCGACTCCTGTTATTTTGCCTTTATATTCGATTTCATCAACCAGGGTTTTTATAACACTTCCTCCGGCAACTCCTAAAACCAAAATATGGTTCATTTCCCGGATAGTTTTAAAGCCAATGTTTTTCAAGCCATACCTTAATATACGTTGTAAACTTCCGTAAGAGTAATTTGTGTTTTCCGAATCTAAAACTAACTGACCATTTGCCCAGGTTATTTCAATCATTTTACTGCGAATCGATTTTTTTTTAAATATTTTTATTGGAATTAAATAACTAAATATTCTCCGAATCATTTTTGCGCTTTTACCCAAATTTAGCATTATTTTTTTTTATTTTGTGCGAAATATGAAATTTAAATGAAGAAACAACTCTATAAAATCCTTTTTTTTAAGCTAATGGGCTGGAAGATAGTTGGGATTGAGAATGCAACTGTAAAAAAATGTGTGATGATGGTAATGCCGCATACGAGCAACCATGATTTTTATCTGGGAATTTTTACAAGAGGGATATCAGGTTTAGAAATGAATTGGGTAGGAAAGAAGGAATTATTTAAATTTCCCTTTGGTTATTATTTTAGAAGTGTAGGAGGCGAGCCTTTGGATCGTACAGGAGGTCTGAATAAAGTGGATGCAATTGCTTCTATTTTTGAAAGAAAAGAAATTTTTCGATTAGCGGTTGCTCCCGAAGGAACCCGAAAAAAAATAGCAGAAATCAGGACTGGTTTTTATTACATCGCACTTAAAGCAAATGTGCCGATTATTCCTGTTGCTTTTGATTGGGGTAAAAAAGAGGTTAATTTTGGAAAAGCATTAGTCCCAACAGGAGATTATGATACCGATTTACAAATCCTAAGGAATCATTATAAAGATGTTTCAGGTAAAATTTTAATAAATGGCTTTAAATTGTAATTTTTCATTTTAATGATTAATCCATAAATAAAAATATACTGAATTTGAATTAAGGAATATATATATTGAATTTTCCGTTTTTGTAAAAGAATATTATTTTTTCAATTTCATTTTCTTCTGCATCTGGATTTGAGTTTTTCAAGCCTGTATTTTTTTGTGAATGGATTTTTTCTGCTTTTTCATTCTGATTATTAATTTTCAAATTTTCAGAAGCAAAGTTTTCATTAGAAACAGGAGGGATTACTTTTGTTATTTCGGTAGTGACTTCTTTGCTTAAATTTACATTTTCTTCATTGCTCTTAAGAAAATTACCTTTGCCGATCAAAATCCAATACAAATCAATTTCAGGAAAAACTTCAAGAATTTTTAATACAAAATCCAAACTGGGTTTGTTTCTTCCAGACAAAAGGTGAGACATGCCTGAACGCTGCACGCCAATTTTATCTGCAAAAGATGAAGCGTTTAAGCCATAATATTCTAACATCATTTCAAGTCTTTTTACAAAATCATCGATGTTTACCATTGTGAATTATATTTTAAATCAGAGTACTTACAAAAGTAAACAAAAGAAGTCGTCTGACCTATTGATTGTTTTTAAATTGAATATTAAACGTCTTCTATTCTAATTTAAGACTGTAATTGATTTGATTTAAAATACTAGTCTATAGGTATTTAGTTTTTGTATTTAACATAGGTAGTATTTGATGGTTAAAAATCTGTAAAAGAAACGGAAATTTGTTTACAATTATAAATTAATTATGGATTGTGTTGTTTACAAATGTGAATGTAAAGATGTTTAGTTTTGTAAAATAAATCAAAAGACAATGAATTTAGAGGAATTATTTAATCAAAACAAAGAAGAATCTATTGAAGGGCGTTACCTTACACTGGAACATATCCAACCCTTATTAGACAGAATTAATACCGATGGTCAGGTGAAGATTATCGGAAAGTCAGTTCTGGACAAACCTATATATAGTTATGAAATTGGTTCAGGGGAAACTCGGATTTATCTATGGTCTCAAATGCACGGAAATGAAAGCACAACCACTAAAGCATTATTCGATTTTATTAATGTATTGAATAGTGGCTCTGAATTTGCTGAAAACATGCTTAAAGCTTTTACATTTTATTGTATTCCGATACTAAATCCTGATGGAGCAGCGTTGTATACACGTGCAAACGCAAATGAAATTGATTTAAATAGAGATTCACAAGATTTGACACAGCCTGAAAGTAGAGTTTTGCGTGAAGCATACGAGAATTTCAATCCTCATTTTTGTTTTAATCTGCATGATCAGCGTACTATTTTTGGTGCAGGAGAAACTGGAAAGCCGGCAACTGTATCGTTTTTAGCTCCTTCTTATAATGAAGAAAGGGAAATTAACGAAAACCGATTGAAGGCAATCAATTTAATTGCCGCTATAAATGATGAACTTCAAAAGCATATTCCAGGTCAGGTTGGCCGATTTGATGATTCATTTAATATCAATTGCATAGGCGATACTTTTCAGTATTTAGGAGTGCCGACAATTTTGTTTGAAGCAGGTCATTTTCATAATGATTATTCAAGAGAGGTCACCAGGAAATTTATATTCTTTTCGCTTGTTACAAGTTTTAAAGTGCTTTTCGAAAACGATATAGTTAATAATAGGATTGTTGATTATTTGAATATTTCACAAAATAAAGTGGTTTTTTATGATTTTATGTATAAAAATATCAAAATAAATTATGATGGTATCGAAATTATTACGAATTTTGTCGCTCAATACAAAGAAGAATTGATTGACGGCAAAATTCAATTTAATGCTTATATAGTTACAACGGGGGAATTAGAAAATTACTTTGGACATTATGAATATGATGCAAAAGGAGCTGAGTACTCAGATGATTTTGCCAATTTTCCGAAAACTGACCAAAAAGCAAACTTCTATTTAAATAAAAACGTTAAATTTGTTAACGGATTGATAGAAAGTTAAATTTTATGTGAATTTGTTGTTTTTTATATATATTTTTATACTTTGTAATACACATTAGTAATATTAATTAAAGAATTATGAGTAAATTTCGTTTAGATGAAGTAGATCACCAGATTTTAGATATGTTAATAGACAATACGAGAGTTCCGTTTACTGACATTGCAAAAAAATTGTTGATTTCTGCAGGAACTGTACATGTCAGAGTAAAAAAAATGGAAGATGCCGGAATAATCATGGGGTCTTCATTAGCCTTGGATTACGATAAATTAGGGTATTCATTTATTGCTTATGTAGGCGTGTTTCTTAATAATACATCTCAAACTAAATTTGTATTAGAGCGAATTAACCAAATTCCATTTGTAACAGTAGCATCTGTAACTACAGGGAAATTTAATATTTTTTGCAAGATTAGAGCTAAAGACACTAAACATGCCAAAGAAGTTATTTTCATGATTGATGATATTGAAGGTGTTTACAGAACTGAAACAATGATTTCATTAGAGGAAAGTATTAACGATAAGAAGCGTTTGATGCATACTATTTTCAAAAATATGTAATATTTTCTTGAATGCTATATTAACAATATAACCTCAAGTTTTCTTGGGGTTTTTTTATGACTAAATAACTAACTAAATAAGGATTATGTACACGTTGCCTAAAATTGAACGTTTTAATCAGGATGTTCTTTCTAAATATCATATTTATAATAGCGTTTTTATCACATTACCTTTTGATTCTATTGACAATACAGG
>CBFGNY010000263.1:0-5086 GCA_965650235.1 uncultured Flavobacterium sp.
TTGCTTGTTATTACAAATAATCCTTCCTAATTATTCGACAAGTTTCCTGTTGTAGAAGATGGTGTAAATTCTTTTTATTACATTAATTCGTAGTCTCATGTATCAATTTGTAAAATATATTTTGATGCTTTTATTGGCATCACTAAGTTTGGTTTCCTGTAAACAAAAACAAGGGAATAAAATAAAAGTTGGGTTTTCTCAAGCCATGACTACTGATGACTGGCGAAAACAAATGAACAGCTCTATTAAAATTGAAGCGTCATTGCGTCCTGAGGTCGATTTACATATTAGTGATGCCAATAATAACATTCAAAAGCAGATAGAGGATATTGAAAATTTTATATCCAATAAAGTAGATATTATTATAGTATCGCCCATTCAGTCAAAGCCCTTAACAGCAGTTGTAGAAAAATCCATAAATGCCGGAATCCCGGTTCTCATAGTAGACAGGAAAATTGATGGAGAAAATTACACCGCTTATCTTGGGGCCGATAATATTGAAATTGGAAGAATTGCCGCCCGATACATTATTTCGCATAGCAAAGGTTCTGAAAAAGTTATCGAAATCAGCGGAGCAGACGGTTCGTCGCCAGCGTATGAGCGCCATCTGGGATTTGAGCAGATAATGAATGAAAACAAACATTTTAAAGTAATAAATACCATCCATGGCAACTGGGAAGGAGAGTCGGTTAAAGAGCCTTTAAAAACAATACTTTTACAAAATCCAGAAGTTGAATATATCTTTGCACACAACGACCGTATGGCCCTAAGTGCCTGGGAAACTGCTAAAACACTAGGGCTGGAGAAAAAGATTAAATTTTTGGGAGTGGATGGTCTTAATACCGTTAATGGTGGTATTGAGTTGGTGAAAAACGGGGTTTTAGACGGAACTATTTTATATCCGACAGGTGGAAATGAAGCTTTGAAATTAGCTTTGAAGATCTATAATAAAGAACAGTTTGCCAAAAATAACATTCTCAACACAATCGTAATCGACAGGAACAATGCTGAAATCATAGAAAATCAGATGGACAAAGTAGACCAGCAGCAAATGGTTATCGAGTCGCAGCAAGCCGCAATAAAAGTGCAGGAAAAAGAATATGCCTCTCAGAATAATTTAGTGAGGTTGCTCAGTTTTTTTCTGGTGATTATCCTGAGTCTGACCATTTACAGTATTTATTCGACTATTTCTATTTCAAGAAAGAAAAAACAGCTCGAAAAAATTAATCAGACGGTAATTGACCAAAATGATGAAATTCAGGAAATGGCTAAAGTTGCCGAAAGAAGCAACGAAGCAAAACTGAATTTTTTTACGGGTCTTTCGCATGAGTTTAAAACACCCATAACCCTGATTATGAGTTATGTGGAATCCCTGATTGAAAATGAGAGAATTAAAGGGACTTCACTTATTGATGAGGTAAAACTGATTCATAAAAACTCCAACAGATTGCTGCGATTAATAAATCAGCTATTGGATTTTAGAAAAATTGAAGAGCAAAAATTCATATTAAAAGCTTCAAACACCAACATCTTTGATTTTACAAATGAGGTAATGACCAATTTCAGAGGCGAGGCTTCCCGACGTAATATAGATTTTCAGCTTATTTGCAAAAATAAAAATCTGGAGCTGTTTATTGATAGAAGCCTGATGGATAAGGTGTATTTCAATTTGCTATCTAATGCCTTTAAATTTACACCCGACAACGGAAAAATAGTGATTTCGATTGTAGAAAATCAAGACAATTCTGTTAAAATCAGTTTTAAGGATTCAGGAATTGGAATCCCTGAGAATGAATTATCCAATGTATTCAGCCCGTTTTTCAAAGCTTCAAATAATAATAAAAACAGTTCAGGAATAGGGCTTCATTTATCAAAAGAATTTGTGCTTTTACATCATGGCACTATCGAACTTAAATCGAAGCAGGGAAGTGAATTTATAATAAGATTATTAAAAGGCAGCAGCCATTTAGAGCCATCTGAAATCATCAGTAAAAGAGAAAACTTAAACATGGTTCCAAATCTGATAACAGATTATCTCGACGCAGAGCCTGATTTTAAAGAAGTTCCTGTACATACTGATGAAAGACATTCTCTTTTAGTTATAGAAGATAACGCTGATTTGGTTACCTTCTTAAAATCCAAGTTATCAAACGAATATGTAGTTCAAACTTCTGATGGGAGTGATGCTATTGAAAAAGCTATGGAAATGGTTCCTGATATCATCATCTGCGATATTAATTTGGTTGATAAAGACGGTTATGAAATTAGCAGAGATTTAAAAAAGGATTTGCGAACTTCTCATATTCCAATCATTATATTAACAGCACAGAGCAATAAGGAATCCGTTTTAAAAGGATTACAGAGTGGTGTAGATCAATATCTTACAAAGCCTTTTAGCCTTTCAATTTTAAAGCAGTCTATTTTAAGTCTCCTTTTCAACAGAGAAAAACTGCGTTACTATTATACTAATAATATTTATCGTATTGAACCCGAATCGAAATTTGGGAATCAGGAGCAATCATTTATTACTAAAATGAATAATATCATTTCGGCAAATGTCGATGACCCAAAATTTTCTGTTGAAGATTTAGCTGATAAATTAGGGGTTTCCAGAGTTCAGTTGTATCGAAAGGTAAAAGCTATTATTGGCATCAATATCAGTGATCATATAAATAATGTAAAATTAGAGAAAGCAGCAGAGCTTTTAAAGTCCAATGAAATGAATATTTCTGAAATTGCCTACTCGCTTGGATTCTCTTCTCCCAACTATTTTTCTACAGCTTTTAAGAATAAATTTGGAATTTCACCAAAGGAATATAAATCTTCAAACTAAATAAGGTTTAAAATTGATACAAATCAGGTATCAATTTTAAACCTTATGTATCAAAATCGAAACTACATGGTTTTCGTAAATATATTTTAAATTGCGTAAAGCCCTGTAAATTAGGTTGTTTTTGCTTAAATGTCAAACTATCAATATTTATAGAATTAAATTGTAACATCATTAAAAATAGGTTCTTTTTATTGCGGATATCTTAGCAATAAGTTTTTAATACATGTACAATGAATAAGATATTGATTTGGTCTGTTACTGCTGCACTGGCAGGTTTTCTATTCGGTTTTGATACCGTAGTTATTTCTGGAGCTGATAAACAATTACAGCTTCTTTGGCATTCATCTGATGCTTTTCATGGATCTGTTGTTATGGCAATGGCACTTTGGGGAACAGTTATAGGTGCTATTTTTGGAGGAATCCCGACTAATAAAATAGGTCGTAAGCAAACACTGTTCTGGATCGGAATTTTATATTTTGTTTCTGCTGTTGGTGCTGCTTTTGCAAATGATCCATTTGTATTTGCTGCTTTTAGGTTTATAGGAGGTTTAGGGGTGGGAGCTTCAACCATTGCTGCTCCGGCTTATGTATCTGAAATTGCACCTGCAGATAAGAGAGGCCGATTGGTAGCTTTGTATCAGTTTAATATTGTATTAGGAATCCTGGTTGCTTTTATCTCCAATTACTTTTTAAAGGATATTGGTGAAAATGCATGGCGTTGGATGGTAGGGGTTCAGGCTTTTCCATCGATTATTTATATTCTTTTCATACTTACAATTCCCGAAAGCCCAAGATGGCTATTATCTAAAAACCGTGATGAAGAGGCGCGTAAAGTACTGTTTCAAATTGATCCAACCGCTAATCTTACCGATATCATGGATGATTCCAGGGAAAATGGCGTTACCAGACATGAAAATATTTTCATGAAAAAATACCGCTTTCCGTTAATGCTGGCTTTTTTAATTGCGTTTTTCAATCAATTTTCAGGAATTAATGCCTTTTTATATTATGCGCCAAGAATTTTTGAAGAAGCAGGCTTAGGACAAAACACAGCCTTATTGAGCAGCATCGGAATCGGAATTACGAATCTAATATTTACCTTAATCGGAGTAGCATTAATTGACAAATTAGGAAGAAAGTTGTTAATGTACATTGGTTCTGTTGGATATATAATTTCTTTAGGATTGGTCTCTGCAGCCTTTTATTACGATTGGGGAGGATTATCAGTACCTATTTTCCTTTTCTTGTTTATTGCTTCTCACGCCATTGGTCAGGGAGCTGTTATCTGGGTTTTTATCTCAGAAATTTTTCCAAATCACATTCGTGCTTCAGGTCAGGCTTTCGGTAGTTCAGTGCACTGGGTTTTGGCAGCAATTATTCCGTCTTTAATTCCGATGTTATTCTCTGAAATCGGACCTGAAGTTGTATTCTTAATTTTTACACTCATGATGGTGCTTCAATTACTGTTTGTCATTTTTATGATGCCGGAGACCAAAGGAATTTCTTTAGAAGCATTAAGTGAAAATCTAACTAAAAAAAATATCAAAAAAAATGAAATCAAAGAAACATCTACCGCTGGCATTTTGTAGTGCTGTTCTATTTTCAATAACAGGTTGCAAACCATTTTCTGCTACAGCACAAACAGCTCCCGTTTCAGTTGTAAATACGGCAGAGGAAAAAATGTATCGCCCTAATTTTCATTTTACCCCTAAAAAAGGATGGATGAATGATCCAAACGGAATGTTTTTCGCTGACGGAAATTATCATTTGTTCTATCAGTATTATCCTGATGGAAATAAATGGGGACCAATGCATTGGGGACATGCCATTAGTAAAGACATGATTAAATGGGAAGAACAGCCCATTGCGATATACCCGGATAAAGACAAATTTATTTTTTCAGGAAGTGCTGTTGTAGATACCAACAACACTTCGGGTTTAGGTACCGGAAAAACAGCTCCAATTGTAGCGATTTATACTTTGCATGATATGACAAAGGAAAAAGAAAACAAAATTGATGTAGAGCAGCAGGATATAGCGTATTCGAATGACAATGGTTTTACGTGGCAGAAATTTGAGGAAGGAAATCCTGTCATAAAAAATCCTGGCATTCGTGATTTCCGCGATCCTAAAGTAACCTGGGATGAAACCCATAAACAATGGATAATGGTACTTGCAGCTCAGGATAGATCACAGTTTTACAAATCAAAAGACCTTAAAAACTGGGAATATCTATCTGATTTTGGAAAAGAT
>CBFGNY010000264.1:0-4993 GCA_965650235.1 uncultured Flavobacterium sp.
TTTTTTAGTATTATTGAAGAATTTTCTATCTTTCGTGTATATGGATTTTCTAAAAAGTCGCGTTTTTTTGTTTTTGTTTTATAAAATCCTAACCAGATAAATTCAATTTTGTTATCTGAATATTTTATCTTTCCAATAGAAATCTCTTTGGAATAATTTTTTGAATCTAATGAAGACTCTATTTCATATCCTCTAATCTCTGAATATTTTAATTCAAAATTACTTTCGTCTTTTTTTATCAATGAAGCTTCAAACCTAATTCCATTAGAAGGACAGGAAAAATCACCATCATTTAAACTAAAATTGACGAAATCAGATACATTACAGTCATAGTGAAAACTTATGTCTTCAAACTCATAATCGAAGATTTTGCTACTTGAGGTATTTTCTGTATTTTCATTAATAACTATCGATTTATCCATTTTCTCTTGTTCTTTTTGAGCAATTTCTCTATAATTCATCTTATTAATCAATTTGATTTTACCTGAGTTTTCTTCAATTGAATATTTATTCCAAGAATCAACCTCGACAGCATCTTCTGATAAACCTGTATAAGTGTTTAAACTATATAGATTTAATTTTTCATCAATATAAGACAACGTTTCATGTCTTTGCAGTGTATATTGACCAACTTTATCTATGTGATATTTATAAAAAAGTATAGAATCTCTTAGAGTTCCTTTAAATTTAGTGTAAAGAATAATTTGGATATCTTTCTGATTCTCTATTTTTTTATATTTTTTACGTTTTAACTCGAAAGATAAATTAGGTGTAACTTTTATTGATTTAATGATTTCATCATTTTTAAATTTAGAAAAAATACTATTCTGACTATTTAATATTGAATCAAATCTTATAAAAGAAGAAGGTTCAAATCCGTCCACTATATTTTTGATAAAAAAAGGATCTCTTACCAAAGGTATACCTATAAATAAACTATCTGAAAGTGAGAAGTTTTCCATTTCAGAATTAGGAAGAAGCCCTACTATTTTGTTGTTCTTATTTTTTGTATCATTACAAGATATAATGATTAGTATTATTAAGAAAATAATTATTTTTTTCATTTTTGTTTTATTATTATAATTGTTGATTCATCAAATCCTGAATGTAAATGATCATTATGATCTCCCTTATTTATTGTATTTACATAAGTATGAGTTCCATCATTCCCTGTAATGTTATAAGTAAATTTGAATAAATTCATTGCACTAATAAATTTAATTTCCTTATCTCTAGTTATATATAGCGTATCAATACTTTTACCATTAACATGTGCTACACTAGGAAAACAGGTTGCTTCTTTAAAACAACTTCCGGTTGTAATTATATCGGAATATTTACACTCAGCCAATGCCCCTATGAATCCAGCGAAAGCTCCTGGAGAAGTATACCGTCTCTGCGTATTCGAAAACTCATATATAATTCCTAATTTAGTATTATTTAAAGAATCTGGCATTTTTATAAGTTCAATACTTGGACTTCCTTGCACACATTTATATAAGTTCCAAAAATATACTCCTTTATTCTTACCATATTCTGCTATATCTCCGTTTTCGTATTTAACTCTTCTTTCTGTTTGTCCCTCAGAAACAATGTCATCTGAAATAATTTTACTATGATTTGGCTTTGCTGTCCCGCGATTCTCCCCTTTTATTTTCTCTATTGTTTCATGTTTTTCAACTAAGCAAATTTCATGTTCACTTTCATTAGAATCATGATAAATATACTTGTATTTATTTTCAAAACCTTTTTTAATTGCCTTTGGTATATGCTTTTCAATAGCTCCTGTACTATATATACGATAAGTAGGTATTCCATCTAAAGCATTAAAAGGAATACAATGACTATATCCAAAGTCTCTTAAAAATCCTTTTTTTAATTTTAAATCAGTATTTTCGTTAAGCTCCTTTTTTAGATAATCATCATAAAGATCTTTAAAATCCTTATTAGTATAATTCGTATCTTCTTGCCCATATGGAGACCCCGGTAAACTAGCCCATTCTAAACCCGAAATTAGGATTGCTTTATCTAAATTGTTGTTTAAAATAGATTCAACAATATCTCCATAAGCTTCCCCATATTTTTTATCCCAACCTAGCTTTTTTAAATTTTTATCTGAAATTTTTGACAACCTTTTGTATTTTAATAGAATTAAAGCAAATTTATCTTGGTTAAGAGGTTTAAAATCTGTCACACCATAAGATAATCGTTTTTCCTTCATACCAGTATCATTCCATGTTTTCTCCATTATTTGATATGCTCCAGCTGCATCAGAAAAATTGCCTATTCTTTCAATCCAAACACTATAATCAGGATGTTTACTCCAATCTTTTCCATAATCCTTAATAAAGGATTTTCCTCCACAATTTGTTTCATAACCATCCTCACCTGCAAATCCTTCTTTCTTTTTTAAAGTTCTTAAAAATGCTCTCACTTTTGCCTCACATTCACAAGCAACATTTTTATTTTCTCCTTTTGAATGACTACGTGCAGTCTCATTCCCAACCAAAACAGCACTTTTATACTCAGCAAGTCCTAACAAAGCACTTTTTTTGGTTATAGCAAGAGTTCCCGTAGCAGATTTTGCCCCATTGTACAGAATCTCACCATGACTGTCTTGTACAATCGCATATACAATACGCATGGGTAGTTTTGGCTTAATTTTCTCCCATTTTATGGTTGCCTGTATGGCACCGCTTTTATCTATTTTAACCTCAGCAGGAGGGATTTCGAAAAGACTTTTACCTTTGCTGTAAATGGTAATTTTGAGTTTTTCATTTTCTTTTATTCCTCTCGATTTACCGTAAAAATAACTTATCTTATCATAATCGGCATGATAATGCCTGTTTTTACCATCCTGACTCCCAATATGTGCCGAATAAATCTGGCGTTTATCCTCGACATTCAGGTGATTTTTAGATTCAAAAATGTTATTGGTATTGGCTAATTTTAGTTTTGGAGCTCCAATTTTTACATACAGCATACCCCAATTGCCTGCTTTGCCCTTTACATAACTATCTAAAGTAAACGGTATAAGGTTCCCGTCGTATTTAGGGACGTTGATAACCTTGCAATAATCGTTTTTAAATGCATCATTATCCCAAATCTCTATCGTTAAATCCTCGCCGATCAGATGCTCCTGTTTTACCCAAATATTTACTGTTTGCAACCAGCTCGATTTCTCTATCTCAATACCATTACTGTCTGTAAAAAACATTCCAAGTATTTTGGCTTGTTTTACATCAATACTTAATGTTATTCCCGGCTCCCTGTTTATTGCACATTGTACGTTTTGCTTTCCTGCAGCGACGGGTGTTATCGATATGGTTTTTTTATCTATGGTTTTGTGTGGGATTGCTGTTTTCCAAATTATATGTTCAGCATCCAATGCCTTTTGAAAAACAAAAGAATTGGCTATTAGTTTTGTTGTTTTACCTACTTTAGGCACTTCTATATAACTAAAAGACATAACATCATTGTCTTTGACCTCAAAACGCCAGTCATCTGCTTCATCTTTTGCATTTGAGCCATAGGCATTGGCTTTCAATATATAAGCTTCAACTACATATTTATCTTTGTGGACAAATTCGTGTCCGGGTATGGTGATGCTTTTACCTGTACCTATAAGTCGACCGTTCAAATTCCACTTTACTTGTTTTAATTCATTGCCAATTGCGGCATCCGCAACTTCATCATTAGGAATATAAAAACTAAAATCACCTTGGTTTACAGAAAACGACATAGGAGTTCCAGGTCTGATAACTTCAGCATTGTGGGTTATGATTGATGATACTGAATTAGACATGGTTTCGGCACTAAAACTCTGAACCTGTATTTCACCCGAAGGCAGTTTATACTCTGCAACTATCCTATATTGTGCCTTTGTGTTTATTGGAGTAAAAGAAAGGGTATAATCTACTTTTACTGACTTTATAACATTTCCCGAAGCATCTGTAACGTACAATCGTAAACCCTCCAATTCTTCGTCTGTTGGTACCATTAAAAATTTAGCCTTAAAACTGGCTGGGAAATTTTGT
The DNA here is from genome assembly GCA_965650235.1 of uncultured Flavobacterium sp. Lineage (GTDB taxonomy): Bacteria > Bacteroidota > Bacteroidia > Flavobacteriales > Flavobacteriaceae > Flavobacterium. The sequence continues at coordinate 4,038 of CBFGNY010000264.1, forward strand.
CTCAGACGCATTTTTCCACCCACTTTTTTTGCAAAATTCTCTCCGTCTATTGGCAGCAGTTCATCTCCAACGAGTTTATTGTTAGTTACCTCAATATCTATTGAACAATCAGGATAATTTTTATCGAATTTTCCTTTCTCAAAATCTTCTCTTTTGGGTTTGCCATATCCTTCAACCCTATATTTGCCTAATACCGGGAAACTGTTTTTAAAGCTGGTTCCTACTTGTTCACTCGTTAGTAATTTCTTGTCCTTGTCTCCTGTATGACCATCGTAAATAACCCAGGAGCTCAGGGCAACATTTCCTTTTTTTATTTTTGCTTCGAAAGTGCATTCGGTATTAGGCCTAACTAATACTTGTTCCACTTTTTTACCTTCTGAAGATGAAACCGGCTTAAAATTTGCTTCATTTTCTAAACTTTTTAATGTTATCGCTGAAACACTTGGATAAGCTGTTTCCAAAACGGGCATTTTTACTGCAGGATTTATTAAAGCCAGTGCTGCAGGGTTGGTATTATCAGCATGCTCTTTCATTATGCTGTCGGTTTGCCCATGCTTTACTATTTCTATTTTCCCTCCAATAGTGCATTGCAGAGTCGAAATTTCAGTTAGCACTTTATTCCTCAACACTTGCGTTTTCTCATATACTTTACTCCATTTAGGGGCGGGTGCAAGTGTACAAGGCAAATATCCATTGGAAGAAGGCTGCAGTTTGCACTTTCCAAAAGTACTTGCAGGCGGATCAAAGGTTTTGTCAGCTTCAGTCGCAAAAAACTTCCCATCCTGATCGTTAAGCACTACTTTATTATGAGAAGTAACTAATAATTTTGCTGTCTGTTTAGGATTTTCGGCCTTATTACAGGCACATTCAGCTTTATGTACAACAAAATATTTATCGTCGTGTTCGCTTTTGGCAGCCTCCTTTTTTTCTTCCTCTTCTTTCTTTTTTTCTTCTTC
>CBFGNY010000265.1:0-4986 GCA_965650235.1 uncultured Flavobacterium sp.
GGCCTGGCCTCCATACCAGGAGTTTAGTATGGCTGGAATGTTTTCTGCTTCCCACGGAATCGCTATGGCACTCCCGGTCATCATGACAAAGATCACAGGTTTTCCAGAAGTTTTCAGTGCTTTCATCAGTTCAGTCTGGATTGCGGGTAGAAGGATAGAAGTACGGTCACCACCGTTGAAGCCAGGAAAGTTAACAGGCATTTCTTCGCCTTCTAATTGTGGGGATATTCCGCCCACATAAATAAAGGCATCCGCATCCTTATTTTTATCCATAATTTTTTTGAAATCAGTTTTTTCGAAATTTCCGGTATTTAAGGCTACGTTTGCTTTTCCTTCTCCCTGCCAGTATTCTAAAACTAGCTTATAAACGGTATTCTTTTTAGTGCTTAATTTAAAAGTTTTTTCTCCCCATCTGTTTTTATCCCATGCATTTACAACTTCTTTTCCGTCTATTAAAAAACGATATCCATCATCGGCAGTGATTTCAAAGGTAATTGAGCCATCCTGGGTTGCTTTAAAGTTTGTGGTATAACGTGCAGAGAAATGGTTTGCTTTAATATTTTTTACAACAGCTTCGCCTTCCTGCCAAAAATTATTTATTTCTGATTCTGTTCTTACCGCTTCAGGCTTTCCGGACAAGTCTTTATTGTTGTAATATTCTGCTTTAAAACCTTGTTTTCCTTCATAAGTATATTGATTTTTAAGATTCTGATATACTAACAAAGTATCATTGGTAAAGTTGATTGCTTTTTCGTAAACAACTTCTGTATTGGCTCCTACTTTATCTTTGATGCCTTGCAGCACTGTTGTTAGTTTGCTTGGAGTTCCGTTATAATTTCCTAAAATTGATATGGAGTTGTCTGCGTTAGGCCCCAGGACCACAATCTTTTTTAGGTTTTTGCTTAGAGGCAATGTGTTTTTTTCATTTCGAAGCAAAACCATGGATTGTCTTGCCATTTTTAAGGCATGCTGTTGATGTTCAGTGCTTTCTAAAACAGATGAAGGTGTCTGAGCATATTTTACCATTTCTACAGGATCAAACATTCCAAGTCTGAAACGGATCATAAAAAGGCGTTTTACAGAAATGTCAATTTGTTTCTCACTGATTTTTCCGTTTTTAACAGCTTGAACCAAAGCCTTGTAAGCATCAGTACCACAGTCAATATCTGTTCCGTGAAAAACAGCATCGGCAGAAGCAGATTCAGCATCGGGATGCGTTTTATGATTTTTATAAAAGTCATCAATTGCCCAGCAGTCTGAGGTCACATAGCCATCAAATTTCCATTGGTTTCTTAAAATATCTGTCATCAAAATGTCACTGGCACAACATGGCTGTGTTCTGAAAGCATTATAGGCACACATAACTCCGGCTACTTTAGACTCGGTTATTAATTTTTTAAATGCAGGAAGATACGTGTCCCAAAGTTCATAAGGGGTGACATCAACATCAAAAGTATGGCGTAAAGACTCAGGCCCGCTATGTACGGCATAATGTTTGGCACATGCGGCAGCTTTTAAATATTTTGGATCATCTCCCTGCAGGCCTTTAACAAATGAATCTCCCAAAACAGCAGTTAAATAAGGATCTTCACCATACGTTTCCTGTCCGCGCCCCCAGCGTGGATCACGAAAAATATTAATGTTTGGCGTCCAGTAAGTGAGTCCTAGATAACGCTCATTGGTGCGACCTAATTCTACTGCTTTGTTATAAATGGCCCTCCCTTCAAGTGCGGAATAATCGGCCATTTTAAAAAGAGAATTTTTGTCAAATGTAGCAGCCATTGCTATTGCCTGAGGATAAACGGTGGTTTTAAAGGGCGTTCTGGCTACACCGTGTAAAGTTTCATTCCACCAGTCGTATGCAGGTATTGCCAGCCTTGGAATTGCCGGAGATGAATTAAGCATCTGTGAAACTTTTTCTTCCAATGTTAATTGGCTTACCAGATCATTTACACGTTCTTCAAAAGTTAATTTGGGATTCTGATATAAAAATTTATCCTTTTTTTCCTGTCCTGAACAATAGCAAGAAATAATCAATGCCATTATGTGTATGATTTTTTTTGTTCTCATTACTTTTGGTTTTTATTAAATTAAAACAACCGATTGTGTAAAGAAATAACTTTTTTTTAAAATAAAAAAATTATGTTCCGTTAGATATTTTAAAAAATAATAATTTACTATTGAGATAAGGTAAATTTTTAGAATAACGCTTGCAATATCCCAAATATATACGAAATCGATTATTATATCATTAAAATAAGTACATTTACAAATTTACTATTTTAATCAATGGAAGAACACAGACACGTAACAATTTATGATATCGCAGAGAAACTGAATCTTGCTACATCCACAATTTCACGGGCTCTAAAAGATCACCATAGTATCAGTGATAAGACAATAAAAAAAGTAAAGCAGACTGCAAAAGAAATGGGTTTTGTGCCTAACACTCTGGCAGCAGGCCTTCGGGGTAATGTAACAAAAACTATCGGAATTTTGATTCCAACAGTAACACAGCCTTTTTTATCATCCCTAATCAGTGGTATTGAAATTGCTGCTCAAAAATCAGATTATTCGGTTATTATTATGCAGTCGCATGACTCCTACCAAATGGAGGTTGATTTGGCCAAATCATTATACAGTAACAGAGTAAGCGGAGTAATTTGCTCTCTGGCAATGGAAACTAAGGATACATCCCATTTTAAACAATTTTCTAATAACAATATTCCGTTGGTGTTTGTCGACAGGGTACCAAAAGATTATGATACTTTTAGAGTAGTAATCAATAATTACCTGGCGGGTTACAAAGCAACTAAACATTTGATAGAACAGGGGTGTAAAAGAATTGCGCATTTAACTGCCGGATCAGAATTTGGTACTCTTTACAATGAAAGAAAAAGAGGGTATGTGGACGCTTTATTAGAGCATGATCTTCCGGTTGAAAATAATCTTATTATAAGCTTAAAAGAAATGACCTATGAAGCAGGAGTAAAAGCCTGTAACCAGTTATTTGATTTAAAAAAGGCTCCGGACGGCCTGTTTGCCCCGGGTGATATCCTTGCGGTAAGTGCGGTACAGACCGCAAAGAAAAGAGGAATTAAAGTACCAGATCAGTTTGCGGTAATAGGGTTTAACAATGATCCAATATCAGAGATAATTGAACCCAACATTTCTACGATAACACATCCTGCTGAGAAAATGGGCAAGGCTGCTGCCGAATTAATTATCAAGAATCTGAAATCTGTTAAGGAAGAGGAAGCTAAGGAAATTACATTCTTAAATACACAGGTGCTCATACGTGAGTCTTCAAGAAAAATTTAATTATATTTATAATTCTCAACTTTAGCCTGTTAATTCTTCTTTGAATTAACAGGTTTTTTATTGCTCATATGGATTTTATATTTCAATGGTAAGATTAGAGTTGTTAATATCTTAAAATAATGCCTAAAAATCATTTTTTATTTTTTTATTCCTTTATTTTTGTATTTTAGCACAACCGATTGCGGATTAAAAAATATTTTTAATACTCTATTTTTCCTGCTCTTATTTTGCTAAATAAAGAGTTTTGAGCAGGATTTGTTGTTGTATTAAAACTTAAGAAATAAAAACATAAAGAAAAAAATGACGCATACAAAAAAGACTTTTTTCAGATTCATCGTATTGTTTTTTGTGGTTTGTTGTTCAGCATCAGCTCAAAAAGATTACAAATTATGGCTCCAATATGAAAAGAAAACCGACTCAAAAATAGTTTCTGGATATTTATCAAATATTACTGGCATTGTATTATTAGGTGACACAGAAACTTCAAAAATTGCTAAAAATGAATTAGAGTCTGCCTTGAATGATATGCTAGGAAGTAAAATTCAAACATCAGCAAAAATAGAAGGAGACAGTAAAATAATCGTAAGCTCAAAATCGGCATTAAGTTCTGATATTCAAAAATCAATTGGTTCTGATTTTGACAAAATAAATGAAGAAGGTTTTATTATCAAATCTATTTCAATAAAAAATAAAAACCATATCCTCATTACAGGGAAGAAAGATGTTGGGGTTTTATACGGCGTTTATCACTTCTTGAGATTGATTCAGACCAATAAATCAATACAGAATCTAACTATTATTGAGACTCCCAAAACAAATATCAGGATTTTAAATCACTGGGATAATCTGGACCGGACAGTAGAACGTGGTTATGCCGGATTTTCGCTATGGAATTGGCAAAAGTTACCTGGTTTTATCGATCAGCGATATATTGATTATGCCAGGGCAAATGCATCAATTGGGATCAACGGAACAGTTTTAACGAATGTAAACGCAAATGCCTTAATTCTAACACCGCAATATTTAGAGAAAGTAGAGGCTTTGGCAAATGTGTTCAGGCCTTACGGAATAAAAGTCTATCTAACCGCCCGTTTTTCAGCACCAATCGAAATTGGAGGGTTAAAAACAGCAGATCCAAAAGATGCTGATGTTGCAAAGTGGTGGAAAAACAAAGCCAAAGAAATTTATAAAAGAATTCCGGATTTTGGTGGATTTTTGGTAAAAGCAAATTCAGAAGGTCAGCCCGGACCGCAAAATTACGGAAGAGATCATGTAGACGGAGCCAATATGATGGCCGACGCTGTTGCTCCATTTGGAGGCGTGATTATGTGGCGTGCTTTTGTCTACTCTGAACATGATGCCAATGATCGTGCAAAACAAGCGTACACCGAATTTGTGCCTTACGATGGAAAATTTAGAGACAATGTGATTGTTCAGGTAAAAAATGGAGCTATTGATTTTCAGCCTCGTGAACCTTTTCATCCTATGTTTGGTGCCATGCCAAAAACACCTTTGCTGATGGAGTTTCAAATCACGCAGGAATATTTAGGTTTTAGCACCCATTTGGTTTTTCTTCCAAAATTGTTTCAGGAAGTCCTGGAGGCTGATACCTATCAAAAAGGAAAAGGTACAACGGTTACTAAAGTCATTGATGGTTCTTTGACT
>CBFGNY010000266.1:0-4937 GCA_965650235.1 uncultured Flavobacterium sp.
CTTTTCGATTGATTATGGGGATGAAACTGTAGTTGAAAAAAATCTTCAGGCAAAGGGACAAGCCTTATTGTTTTATTTCTTCGGCTTTTGAAAGATTACTTCAGATAGAAAATAGCTATATTTACACCTACTTTATTATTTATTTCATGGAAGAAAATAAACACGTAACGATCTACGATATTGCTAAAAAATTAAATTTAGCGACTTCAACCATTTCCAGGGCTTTACAGGATCATCACACAATTAGTGATAAAACGATTAAAAAAGTAAAAAAAGCTGCCGAAGAAATGGGTTTTGTACCTAATACTTTAGCAGCAGGTTTAAGGGGAAATAAAACAAAAACCATAGGTGTTTTAATTCCAACTGTTACCCAGCCCTTTTTATCTTCCCTGATTAGCGGTATCGAAATTACAGCCCAAAAATCCGGTTATACAGTTATCATTATGCAGTCGCATGATTCTGCTGAGGAAGAGGCAAACATGGCGAAATCTTTATACAGCAATCGTGTAAGCGGCGTTATTTGTTCACTGGCTATGGAAACCCGAGATACATCGCACTTTTTACAATTTTCAAATAATAATATTCCGCTTGTTTTTGTCGACAGGGTGCCTAAGGATTTTAATACTTTCAGAGTTATAATCGACAATTATTCAGCAGGCTATAAAGCAACCAAACATCTTATAGACCAAGGCTGTACCCGAATTGCACATTTAACTGCCGGATCTGAATTTGGTAATTTATATAATGAAAGAAGAAGAGGTTATGTTGAAGCTTTGAAAGATCACAACTTGCCTGCAGATGAAGAACTGATTGTGAATTTGAAAGCTGTTACTTATGAAGAAGGAGTGAAGGCAAGTAATAAATTGTTTGATTTGAAACCAATTCCGGACGGGATATTCGCCTCTGGAGATATTATTGCCGTAAGTGCTGTTCAGACCGCTAAAAAAAGAGGTGTAAAAGTCCCTGATGATGTGGCTGTTATTGGTTTTAATAATGACCCCATTTCTCAAATTATTGATCCAAATTTGTCAACCATAACTCATCCTGCAGAAAAAATGGGTAAGGCTGCTGCCGAAATTATCATTAAAAACCTAAAATCTCCAAAAAGTGATGAGGTTAAAGAAATCACTTTCTTAAATACGGAGGTTCTGGCACGTGAATCTTCGAATCGAAAATAAATTACAAAATTTAATTATTTCAATTTAGAATCAATTTGAGTGATTCTGAAGTTTTTCGATTTAATTATTTTACCATCATCCGTAATCATGATACAGCTATAATCAGGATATTTATTGATAAAATCCATTCCGGCTTTTCTTCCCATGACCATTAATGAAGTACTAAATCCATTGGCGACTTCAGCTTTAGGACCAAAAACGGTTACGCTGCAGAGTCCTGTTGCCGGATATCCTGTTGCCGGATTGATGATGTGTGAATATCGTTTGCCATTAAACTCAACAAATTTTTCATAGTTGCCGGATGTCGTTACTGCTCCTCCATGTAATGGAACTACTGCAAAAACATCATCAGGATGAAAGGGGTTTGTAATGCCAATATTCCAGTCTTTTCCGCTAATTTGTTTCCCCCAGGTTGTCATATCGCCTGATGCGTTTACTATTCCTGATTTTATTCCTTTGGCCAGCATAATGTCACGGCATTTGTCGGTTGCGTATCCTTCTCCCAAAGCACCAAAACCAATTTTCATTCCTTTAAATTTTAAGAAAATGGTTGACTGAACACTGTCTAAAATAATATTTTTATAGCCAACTTTCTCTACCGATTTTTTGATGGCTTCCGCCGAAGGCATCTCGGTCATGGAACCGTCAAATTTCCAGATTCTGTCCATTGCGGCAAAACTGATGTCAAAAGCACCAGTGGTTAGTTGGGATAATTTTATTGCCCTTTGCGTTAATTCAAAAACTTCACGATCGACTTTTACGGGCTTAATTCCTGCATTTTGATTCACTTCAGAAACCTGCGAATCCGTTTTCCAGTCTGAAATTAGGTTTTCGATTCGGCTTATTTCTGCAATAACTTCGTTTATATTTTGTTCCGCCGTTAAAGAATCAGTGGCGACAATGCTAATGTCAAAACGTCCTCCCATTAGCAAAGTAGTTCTCTTACGCAAGACTTGCGAATGCCCATGAATACTCAAAATCACCACAAAAAGAATCAAAAATTTATATGGGAGCAGCTTCATTGATATAAAATTATTAATAGCAATCAGTTAGTAATTGTCCGTTTTTCTTATAATCATAAAGATTCTTAATGCTGTTGACAAGACATAAATCATTCAAAATTAATTCTACATCTTTTTGCATGGCGAGCGAACCACAAATCATAATGACACCGCCTTGCTGTAATAAATCGACAAAAAATACGGCATCACGTTTTATTAAATCCATTACATAAATATGTTCTGCTTCACGTGAAAGAGCCAAATGAAAACTCGTAAGTTTTTGTTTCTGAATCATTTCATCTGAAAACTTTTTGTAGCCGGAAACGGTTTCGGTTTCCATTCTAAAACCACAATACAAGTGAGTTTCTGTTTTTGTTTTATTTTGCTCGATCATTCCAAGGAAAGGAGCAATTCCGGTTCCGTTTGAAATTAGAGCCACTTTGGGAGCTTTCACCGAAAAATGAAAAGCTTTGTTATTAATGATTCTGGCCTTAATAGTATTTCCTGCTGTCAGGCTGTTTAAAAATCCGGAACCTAATCCGTGAGGATGCAGTTTTACCACCAATTGTATATTTCCGGAATGATTTCCAATAGAGTAGAGGCGCTCGCGGGAATCGTTTGCCGGATAAATAGCCAGTAAATCCCCGGAAGTGAATTTTGCCCGTATATTTGCCCGTAAGGTTAATATAAAAGTATGTTCGGTATCAGAAACAGCTGTTTTGTCTAAAACCATCAGTTTTTGCAGTCCCTTTGGAACATTGTTGTATAAAGATGGAGTAGTAGCTAACAGAATCCCGGTTTTTTCGCTCCATAATTTCACCCAGTTCACAAACTCCAAAGCCGATTTGTCATTAACTGTCTGCAATTCCAGAAAACGTTCTGTCCAGTTTTGAGTTTCTAAAAGCTGATCGATTTCTACAGCAAATTTGCAAAAATCTGGATATGATTGTGACCCAAAGCCAACTACAGAAAACTTGATTTTTTGTTGTTGCTGTTGCTTTTGCAAAAGTGTTTTGAATTTATTTCCGTTTGAGGGTGCATCTCCTAAACCGTGCGTAGAAGAAAAGAAAACGATATGTTCTGCCTTCGGATAAACCGAGAAACTGTTTAATTCTGTTATAAAAGCTTTGTGTCCCTGATCCGTTAATTGTTTCAGAATGGCATTGGCAAACCTGAATGAGCTTCCGTTTTCAGAACCTACTAAAAGAATTATACTGCTTTCATTGGCATTGAATTTATTTTTTATCCGACTGGATCGCCTTTTTAAAGTCATAGCAAATCCTGAATAGATAAAAAACAGAATATTGATACAGGCTAAAGCTAAAATCACAGCCCAGACAGCGTTGCTTCTTCCGGTATGAAGATCAAGGCTTAGTGCAGATAACTGAAGAGTTAATGGAGAACGTTTTTCTGAAATAACAGTTCCAGTAACCTGATTTACTTCAATTTCACGATCTTTTAATTCGATGATATAATATTCTTCGGGATCATCCGTAAAAGGAAATTCTATTTTTTTTATATCAGATAAAAGTGTGTTTTTAAAGATCGAAGTTTTTTTGTCTTCTTCCGAAAGTTCAGTTTTTATCGGTTTGGCTTTTTCGTCACTCATGAAAAAATTGAATCTTTCCAGTGTAAGATACGTTCCGGTAATCGCGATAATCAAAATCGGAATTAAAGCAAATCGTCCCAAAACGACATGGTAATACTGGGAAAAATACTCCTTGATTACTTTCGAAAAAAAGTTTCGGATTCCTCTTTGTCTTTTTAAAATAAGTACAAAACCCGAAATCGAAATCAGGAATAGCAAAAACGAAATTACACCAACAAAAAACCTTCCGGCTTCATGAAGAAACATAGAACGATGAAAAGCCGTAACCCACTGAATAAACCCGCTTTTTTTGAGAGGAGTACCTACTATTTTACCAGTTTTGGGATCAATATAGGCGTTAATATCATTTCCGTCCTCATCAATTGCCTGAAGTGTTACAAACTGATTGTGATCGACACTCAATTCTGTAATTTCCGGATACGCTTTTTTTAATATCGGCAGTGTTTCTCCTAAAGTTATTTTGTCAAAATTTACTATTTTATACGGCAACGTTTTTTCGTTTGCCGCATCGATAGCCAGAATAATTCCGGTGACCGAAGCTAAAATCAAAAATACAGAAGAAAATAAGGCCAGAGCCAGGTGTGCGTAACGCCAGAAAGAAAGAGTCATTGAGAGTGTTCTAGAAATGTAATCGTACTATATTTTGTTCAGCCTTACGTATCTGATGTATCCTTTGCCCTCTGTTTTTGCAGCAAGACCTTCAGTGGTAAGCGGAATTTCAATGTCGTTAACATAATATTTCTGATCTTCAACAGCCGTTTCAAATCGCAATTTATATCCTTTGTTTATTTTAGAATCTTCAATTTCTATAGTTGTAATGCTTCGATCGCCGCCAGTAACAGAAGCTCCGGTCTTAGCACTAATGTTACTTGGTTTTTTAGTATGAAAAGCATTCCATTCTTTCAAACTGCTGTACCATATTTAGTCATCTCCCATCACATAAAGTGTTTTTTCATAATCACCTTTAGCATTGATAAGCGAAACGACCACATAGGCTCCTTCTCCCATGTAATTTGACATTTGGAGCATGCATTTGTATTTACTGCTTTGTGCAGTAGCAAGAAAAGATAAAAAGCAGATTAGTATTGTAGTAAGGCTTATTTTAAATATTGATTTCATGTGTAGATTCTATTTGTTTTTGTAAATGTA
>CBFGNY010000267.1:0-4912 GCA_965650235.1 uncultured Flavobacterium sp.
AATTATTCTAAGATCAACCTTGTTCCTCAAATTCAGCGTGTCGTTGGAGTAGGTGATGTAACCGTTTTTGGTGCAAAAGATTATTCGATGAGAATCTGGCTAAGACCAGATATAATGCAGCAGTACAAACTGATTCCGAGTGATATTTCGGCTGCTTTGGCAGAGCAGAATATTGAAGCTGCACCAGGGAAATTTGGAGAAAATGGAGATCAGGCTTTTCAATATGTAATTAAATACAAGGGGCGTTTAACAAGCGATAAGGAATTTGGTGACATCATCATCAAATCTGTTGGTAACGGACAAATGCTGCGCTTAAAAGATGTTGCCAAAGTAGAATTGGGATCATTAAGCTATGCCTCGACAATTAAAACAAACGGAGTAGAATCTGCCGCGATGGCTATTAGCCAGACTCCGGGATCTAATGCCCGTGACGTTATTAATAACTCTAAAAAATTGATTGAAGATGCGGCAAAAAACTTTCCAAAAGGAGTAAAATATACGCTGCTTGTCGATGTCAATGAAAATTTGGATGCTTCAATTGAAAAAGTAATCCACACTCTGATAGAAGCTTTTATATTGGTTTTCATAGTTGTATTTATTTTCCTTCAGGATTTCAGATCAACGCTAATTCCGGCGATTGCAGTACCGGTAGCGATTGTGGGAACATTTTTCTTCCTGAGTTTATTTGGATTTACGATCAATTTATTAACGCTTTTTGCGATGGTTTTAGCCATTGGTATTGTTGTCGATGATGCCATTGTCGTCGTCGAAGCTGTGCATGCCAAACTGGATCATGGCTATAAATCGTCTAAAAAAGCAACAATCGATGCGATGGATGAAATCTCCGGTGCGATTATCTCTATTACGCTTGTAATGGCGGCAGTATTTATTCCGGTAACCTTTATTACAGGATCTACAGGTGTTTTTTACAAGCAATTTGGTATTACACTGGCAGTTGCAATTATTCTTTCGGCTGTAAATGCGTTGACCCTGAGTCCGGCATTGTGTGCTTTGCTTTTAAAACCGCATGCTGACGATCATAAACATAAAAGTTTTATTCAGAGGTTTTATACGTCGTTTAACGTTGCATTTGACAATGTTACGAATAAGTATAAAAAATCAGTGCAGTTCCTTTCAGTAAAAAAATGGATTGTTTTGGCATCTATTTTAATTGCCGGAGCAGCATTATTTTATATGATGAAAACCACGCCATCTTCTTTCGTTCCTGCAGAGGATCAGGGGACAGTTTTTGCTAATATTAGTTTACCTCCATCAGCTTCTATGGAGCGGTCAGATGTAATAGCCAAGCAGGTAGACAGTATTGCCAAAACGATTCCGGGTGTTAAAAATACACTTCGTATTGTGGGACAAAATTTTACAGCTGGAGCGGGAAGCGCCTACAGTATGGTTATCGTAAAATTATTACCGTGGGATCAACGTGACTTGAGCGTTAATGATGTAATTGGTCAGCTTTTTGCCAAAACAAGCGGTATTCGTGAAGCCAATATTTTCTTTATTTCCCCACCTACAATTCAGGGATTTGGACAGAGTGGCGGATTCGAATTTCAATTGCAGGATAAAGGCGGGCACTCAACAGCAGATTTCTTTAAAGTAAATACTGAGTTTTTAGAGAAATTGTCTAAACGTCCTGAAATACAATATGCAACAACGCCTTTTAACCCCGGTTTTCCTCAATATATGATGGATGTTAATTTGGCCAAAGCCAAAGATGCTGGTGTTCCCGTGAACTCAATTTTGTCCACTATGCAAGGTTATTATGGTGGATTGTATGCTTCGAATTTTAATAAATTTGGTAAACAATATCGTGTTATGATTCAGGCTTCTCCGGAATTCCGTGCCAACACAGAAGGGCTGAATAAAATATTTGTGAGAAACAGTTCCGGAACTATGGCACCAATTACAGAGTTTGTAAAGATGACCAGGGTTTTTGGGCCTGAATCAATTTCGAGATTTAACCTGTTTACTTCTATTTCGATTACCGGAGCACCAAATCCGGGCTTTAGTTCAGGAGATGCTATTAAAGCAATTCAGGAAGTTGCGGCAGAAAGTTTACCTGCTGGTTACGGATACGAATTCTCAGGTTTAACGCGTGAGGAACTGGCTTCCGGAAGTGAGACTATTTTCATTTTTATACTTTGCCTTGTGTTTGTTTATTTCTTGCTGAGTGCACAATACGAAAGTTATATTTTGCCATTTGCCGTATTATTTTCGATTCCGTTTGGATTGGCGGGAGCCTATTTGTTTTCGATTATTTTCAAACTGAACAGTAATATCTACCTGCAGATATCCTTAATCATGCTGATTGGATTACTGGCGAAGAATGGAATCCTGATTGTCGAATTTGCATTAGACAGAAGGCGAAAAGGATTGCCGATTGTTCAGGCTGCAATTGAAGGAGCTGTAGCACGTTTAAGACCAATTTTAATGACTTCTTTTGCTTTTATTTTAGGATTAGTTCCGTTGATGTTTGCTACAGGAGCGGGAGCTGTAGGGAATAAATCTATTGGAACAGGAGCTGTAGGAGGAATGTTGATCGGAACCATTTTGGGAGTATTTGTAATTCCGGTATTGTTTATCATTTTTCAGACGTTACAGGAAAAAGTAAGCGGTCCGGCGAAAGAGAATTATGATGATGACGATGATGATGAAGACGAAATTCAATTGATAGAAGCTCATAAAGAGTAATAATTTAATTTAAAAGAAATGACTTATAGCTCAAATAAATATATCTTACTGGTAATCACAGCTGCATTTTTAAGCGCGTGTTCGATTACTAAAAAGTACGAACATCCTTCAACGATTTCAACAGAGAACCTATATCGTGATCAGGCTTCCGCCGATTCGACTACGATGGCCAATATGCCCTGGCAAAGTGTTTTTAAAGATGAAAAACTGAATGCCTTGATTCAGAAAGGACTGGATCAGAACTTAAACCTTAAAAATGCAATTGAAAATATAGTACAGGCACGTGCTTCATTGCGTCAAAGTAAACTGGCCTATTATCCAACATTGAATCTTGATGCCAATGTTAACAGAAATAAGCAGTCGCAGGCCGGACTTAATTTTCCGCCAGGAATTAATATCAATACCTTAACGACAACCTACAGATTGGGTTTAAGCACTTCATGGGAAGCTGATATTTGGGGAAAACTAAGCAGTTCAAAAAGAGCAGCTTTAGCGAGTTACCTTGCTACAGATGCAGCAAAACAAGCCGTACAAACCCAGTTGATAGCTGATATTGCCAATAATTACTTTCTGCTGTTAGCTTATGACAAGCAATTGAAAATCACTCAGGAAACATTAGAAAGCCGCATAAAAAATGTAGAAACTATTAAAGCTTTAAAAGAAGGTGCAATAGTTAATGGTGCTGCGGTAGTGCAGAGTGAAGCTAATCAGCATGCTGCAGAAGTTTTGATTCCAGATTTGAAACAAAGTATTCGTGAAACCGAAAATGTGATCAATATTTTATTAGGACAGGCTCCGGGAACAATTGAAAGAAGTGAATTAGATACACAGATTATCCCTGAGAATATTGCGATTGGATTACCATCTCAATTATTGCAGAATCGTCCGGATGTCCGTCAGGCGGAGTTTAATTTCAGAACGGCTTTTGAAATGACCAATATGGCGAAAACCTACTTTTATCCGAGTTTGACGCTTACGGCAAGCGGGGGATTTTCGAATCTGGAGTTGAAAGACTTTTTTACAAATTCAATTTTTTATTCGATAATTGGCGGATTAACTCAGCCAATTTTCAATCAGGGAACTAATAAAATGAGATTAACAACGGCTCAATCTCAGCAATTGCAAGCTTATAATGACTTTCAGCAGAGTCTTTTGATAGCAGGCCAGGAAGTGTCGAATGCTTTGTACGCTTGTCAAATGGCAGTTGACAAACAAGATTCCAGAAACAAACAAATTGAAGCCTTAGAGAAAGCTGTAGATTATACCCAACAGCTTTTAGAATACAGCTCTGCTACCAATTATACCGATGTATTGACATCTGAACAAAATTTATTAGCTGCTCAGTTGAGCGGAATCAATGATAATTTACAAAAACTGCAAGCTGTAGTTGATTTATATCGCGCTTTAGGCGGTGACTGGAAATAAAATTTGGGTTAATTAAATTGTTAAAACGATGAACGCCTCAGTATTTTGAGGCGTTTTTTTATAACCTCACCCCAACTCTCTCCAGAGGATAGGGAGTTTTTAAAAAAAATGGATTATTATACCATTTAATAATCCATAAATAAAAAAGTACTGAAAGTTAAGCAGCCATTTTTCTGCATTCACTGGCGCATTCTTTACAAATAACCGCACATTCCTGGCAATGCTCACTCTCATGATTAGAACATTCTGCACCACATTTTTCACAAACATCTGCACAGATTCTGCAAATTTCATTGGCTTTTTCGCTTCCTAAACTCATTAACTGTGCAGCCGCATAACAAATCGCAGAACATTCCATATCCAATTGAATACAGTTATCCATCATTGCAATATTTTCTTCTTTTGTACAGGAGGAAGCGCAATGATTGCATATTGCAGCACATTTTAAACAGGCTTCAATACAAGCTTGATAGGTGTGATAATTTTTCATAATTACTAAAATTTATAATTAATAGTTTTTTTAATTATCACAAATTTACTTTAGGCCAAAGGATCAAGTATTATAGAATTATATAGTTTCATTATAATTTTCGGCATAAGAAATTGATTTATAGTTAAATATTCAAAAAGTTATAGATTGATTTTATTTGGATTTTAATGTTTTTGCTAGGTTTCCCACTTAGAAGGAGATAGGTATTTTGTAAAAAATTACCGATATAATATAAGTCTGAATATAGTAAGGTAATTTAAATTTGAGCGTAATTAAAAAAATATAATAATG
>CBFGNY010000268.1:0-4901 GCA_965650235.1 uncultured Flavobacterium sp.
ATCTCTTTATAATATTTTCAAAGAAATTGAAACAGATTTAGGCAAGCAAATTCCTAAAACTGGCAATTTAGAACGTTGGGCAGATCAGGGTGTTTTTCTTTTAAATGCTACCTTAACGGTTCGACAATCCGAAGCCGGAAGCCATCAGGGAAAAGGCTGGGAAAAATTTACAGATGCAGTTATAAAGCAAATATCTGCTGAAACGGAAAATGTTGTATTCTTGCTTTGGGGAGGTTTTGCCCAAAAGAAAGCAGCTTTAATCGATGCTTCAAAACATCATATTTTAAAATCAGGACACCCTTCTCCTTTAAGTGCTAACAGAGGATTTTGGTTCGGAAACAAACATTTTAGCCAGACAAATGCTTTCCTGAAATCAAAAGGACTTAAGGAAATTGAGTGGTAAAATTGTAATGAGTTTTCTTTGATTTTTATAGTAATTAAAATGATATTAGATTTTTTTGTGAATCAGCATCCGAATCAATCAAAGAATTAAAAAAAGCGATTATCTTTGCACCACATCAACACAAACTAAGTTTCATGAGTTCAGATTCTAGCAAAAGGTACGCACAAAGAGGTGTTTCGGCATCAAAAGAAGACGTACACAACGCCATAAAAAATATTGATAAAGGTTTATTTCCACAGGCATTCTGTAAAATTGTTCCTGATTATTTAACTCAGGATGAAGAGCATTGCTTAATTATGCATGCTGACGGAGCCGGTACAAAATCATCTTTGGCGTACATGTATTGGAAAGAAACAGGTGATATTTCTGTTTGGAAAGGAATTGCTCAAGATGCTTTAATCATGAATATTGATGACTTATTATGTGTTGGAGCAACCGATAACATATTGCTTTCTTCCACAATTGGAAGAAATAAAAATCTAATTCCGGCTGAAGTTATTTCAGCAATCATCAACGGAACTGAGGAACTTATCAACGAATTAAAAACTTTCGGTGTAACCATTCATTCAACAGGCGGAGAAACTGCCGATGTTGGAGATGTTGTTCGTACCATAATTGTAGATTCTACCGTAACAGCCCGAATGAAACGCAGCGATGTTGTGGATAATGCCAACATTAAAGCAGGTGACGTAATCGTAGGTCTGGCTTCTTTTGGTCAGGCAACTTACGAAAAAAGCTATAACGGCGGAATGGGAAGCAACGGATTAACCTCTGCCCGTCATGACGTTTTCGGAAAATATTTAGCAAAAAAATATCCTGAAAGTTTCGATGCTCTTGTTCCTGAAGAATTAATTTATTCAGGTCAGGTAAATCTAACTGATGAAGTTGAAGGCAGTCCAATAAATGCAGGTCAGTTAGTACTTTCTCCAACCAGAACGTACGCACCAATTATCAAGAAAATTTTAGATACCTATACGCCAAACGAAATTCACGGAATGGTGCATTGCAGTGGAGGAGCACAGACTAAAATTTTACATTTCGTTCAGAATTTACATATTATAAAAGATACCTTATTTCCGGTTCCGCCATTGTTCAAATTAATTCAGGAGCAATCAAAAACCGACTGGAAAGAAATGTATCAGGTTTTCAACTGCGGTCATCGTATGGAAATTTATGTTCCTGAAAATATTGCTCAGGATATTATCGAGATTTCAAAATCATTCAATGTCGATGCACAAATCGTAGGTAGGGTAGAAGCTGCAGATTCAAAAAAGCTTACAATTACCAGCGAGTACGGTACATTTGAATATTAAAAGCATATAACAATTAGCTTTTTTTAGGAGCTAATCCTGCTATCCGCTGTATCTTTTGTGGCGAACCCCGCCACAAAAGGATGCCGTTGCTATCAGGGCTAAAACACCACCTCGTTATGTATGAACTGCTTTTTTGGAGATATTTAGAAGACGTTTACTTAAATCACCACGAAGTTTACGAAGCCCTACTTGAAAAAGAAGAAGTCGGAGGCCTTGAAAAACTTCCTGTAGAAGTAATCCTAAACCGAATCAATTCCGTTTTCTCACAATGGGAAAAAGTAGATGAAAACAGCTGGAAAAATAATTCCGGAAAAGGTGCTTTTCAGGTTATCACTACATCACAAAGTATCAAAATAGACTGCTACGGAACAGAGGGCAAAACAATGAATAAGTTAGTAGAATTACTCGAAGAATTTAAATGTCCTTTATACGACCCTCAAGTTCCCGAGCGTTACGATGAAATGAGTGAGTAAGTAAGTTTATTTTGTGAACCTTAGTAAAAACTTTGTGAATCTCTATTAAATAGCTATACTACAGAGCTACGTAAAGATCTCACAGAGAATTTCAAAGAATTTGAAGCGAATAAAATAATGAATCAAGAATATAATTTCAATTTCTCAGATAATATTATTCTGGAAGACGATTTGGTTCTGTTGCGTCCTTTGCAGGAATCAGACGTTGATAATCTTCTTGAAATTTCCATCAACGAACCCGAAACCTGGAGATATTCTTTAGTAGGCGCTGACGGAAAAGAAAACTTGACACATTATATTCAATCAGCTGTAAAAGCAAGAGAAAATCACAACGAATTTCCATTTATAGTTTTCGATAAAAAATCCCAAAAGTACGCAGGTTCAACTCGTTTTTACGATATAAATTTCGGATACAAAACTCTGCAATTAGGTTACACTTGGTACAGTTCTGCTTTTAGAGGAACCGGTCTAAATAAACACTGTAAATTTTTACTGCTTCAATTTGCATTCGAAACTCTCGGTTTGGAACGTGTAGAATTTCGTGCCGACAATAATAACCAGCGAAGTATCGCCGCAATGAAAAATATCGGTTGCAAAGTCGAAGGTATTTTACGCAGTCACATGCCAACCGCTGATAGCAATGTGCGCCGTGATTCTATCGTTTTGAGTATTTTAAAGAATGAATGGTTTGACGAAGTAAGGGAAAACTTAAAGCGTAAGGTTGAAAAGAACATCGTATAGACTAAAACAATATTTGAAGTCCGGATTTTAATTCGATTAATCCAGAAAAAAAATATAAAAACAGCTCATATTAAATTTCTAAAAGAAATTTGAAATTGACTCTTGACATTTTAAACGTTAGCCATCTGTCAATAATATACCTTGATCTTCTCTTATTTTCTGCACCAATTTATCAATATGACTTTTTATTTTTTGAGGAAGCAAGCTCCAGTCAGCGTCTTTTTTGAAACTTCTGCAATAATCTAAAACGCATTCTACAGCTCGAATTACATACTTTTTATTTTTATAAACAACAATAATTTTCACACGTCTTATTTCATCATCTTCATTTCGGGAACCGTAAACAAGTATTGGTTCCATATATCCATCGCCATCCAGATCTTTTACGCTGCAGTATTTTGTCCAAAACCAAATGTTGGTTTCTTTAACTTCGGTGTTTTCAAGTAAATCATTTATTCTCCATTTTTCAGCAAAACCGTTAGAATCTTTTATGCCGCAAATCGCTAAAATTTTTGTATTCAGAGTATCTGTTTTAGAAACGCTTTTTTGATTTTCGCATAAAACTAAATTATAGATGCCGCCATTATCTTTATATTCGTAAGCTCTGTAGATTGGGGAATCGGAAAGTTTTTCGAGTTCTCTCTGAATTATTTGTTTCTTGTCCAATATGGGACTGTTAGTTTTTTGACCATTGCTAATTATATTATATAAAAGAAACAGTGATAAAATAATTTTTTTCATATAATAGAATTGCTTTTTTGATCAAAGATATTAAAAAGCTTTCCGTTTTTTAAAATTATAATACACTAAACATAGCGCAGTTTGAAAAAAACTTCACGAAATTTGCACTTTAATATAAATTGAACCTTATGAAAATAAATCTAAAATCAGGAATCGATAAGTTGCTTTTCGGAATGAAGCAAAATGATGTAACAGCTGTTTTAGGAAAACCGGATAAAAATTATAAAGACGAAGATGATAATGTGATTTTTGTTTACAACGCACAAAAAATAAGATTAACTTTTTATCAGGAAGAAGATTTAAAATTAGGATATTTGGTAGCCTCAAGTAATGATCTTGAAGTTTTCGGTTTCAAACTAATAGGAAGAAAAATTGCAGATGTAAAGAAAGACCTGGCGACTAAAGGAATTACAAAATACAATCAGGAGACTTTTGATACTTTCGAAAACTATTTCAACGAAGACAACTGGTTTATCCTGCAAACCGAATTCGATGAAGTAGTGAAATTTGAAATTGGAGCGATCATTAATGACAAAGACGAATTTGATTGGAAGTTTCCGGTTAAAAAGTAACAATACATAAATACATAAAAGAATATCAGACCCGACAGTTTTTTTAAACCTGTCGGTTTTTTGTTTTTATACATATATAAAGGAGGAGATTATATTATTCACATATAGGAGTAATTCTTTTTCAGCCTAACTGAAGCCTAATTTTTTCCTTGAGTTTAGAATTTGAGATTTGACAATTTCAATTTTCAGAAGGAGCTATTTCCCGCTATGCACTGCAATCTTTTGCTTTTAAAAGAAAAAAGCAAAAGGATTTCCGTTTCTATCGGGGCTAGGGAAGTCGTTTTTCAAAAGAAGTTCTCTTTAATACATAGTCTAAGGGAGCTTTGTGATCCAAAAAAAGAGGTATGGCGATATGTTGCAGAGTTCTTAGAAAAGAATGCATTGCTGTATGAAGTCCATAAAAACAGTATATCATGAAACAAAAGAATTGATATAAATGCAGACGTTACAGAAAATTCCTAAAAATGACAAAAAACATGAAAGGCTAAGTTTTCTGTTATCAGAGAGTTAAGAAAAAGTTTTAAAAAAGGTGGAAAAAATATAATAAAAAGTGTTGCAAATGTAAATAAAGGTGGTACTTTTGCACCCGCAACAGCGACAAAACGTTCTAAGAAATACTGACAAGCAAACGAATTAAGATTGAAAAATTTTCAAAAAA
>CBFGNY010000269.1:0-4889 GCA_965650235.1 uncultured Flavobacterium sp.
CTGCTTTTCATATCCAAAATCACATCTGATACAATAGTATTGCAATCTATTATACTCGTTTTTCTTTCTTTCCCAATTCTGGAATAATCCAAAAGGCCTTTAACTAATAACTGCATACGGGAAGTAGAACTACGAATAAAAGTCAAATAATGTTGTTGGTCTTCTTCCAGTTTTCCAGCCAATTCTTCTTCCAATAATTCAGAGCAATGACTCACAGTAATTAACGGCTCTTGTAAATCATGGGATGCTATGTAGGCAAATTGCTCCAACTCGGTGTTTTGGAATTCAAGTTTTCTGTTTTTGGCAAGCATCTCATCCTGCATGTGTCTTCTTTCATTAATATTTCTCATTGTACCTTCAATATTTACCGGAATTCCTTGTTCATCATATAAAAGGTGTGCATTAATGGAGAAATATATAGGATTTCCTGACGGATCATATAACTGAACATCAAAATCCGAGATATGTCCTTCCGTTTTTAATTTCCTCAGGAATAACTCTTTGTTCTTTTTGTTGTGATAATAATCAAAAACGCAAGTACCCAAAACTTCCGAGCGAGGAATCATGAAATTACTTTCAAACGAGGGACTGACATCAAGAAGGATTCCGTCAATAGTTATTTTCATATATACATCCTGAAAGTTTTCATAGATGGATCGAAATTTTTCTTCACTGACTTTTAGATTTTTTTCTGTCTCAATTTTATCGGTTATATCACGGATCGAGCCAACAATATAATCGGGTTCATTGTTTTCATCAAGGATGATTCTGGCGTTGACAGAAACGGTATATAAAACAGAATTTATTGTTATTGGTACATCATAATTCTTTATTTCTCCAACGTTTTTTAATTCTTCCAGTATGTATTTCCTGTCTTCCAGATTATAGTAAAAACCACCAAAGTTACTGCCTATAACTTCTTCCTGTTTTATGTTAAAATAGGAGCAGGAAGGACTGATGTCTATTATTTTCTGATCTTTTACAGATGCCCTGAAGAATACATCTCGGACACTTTCAAAAATAGTACGATATTTTTTTTCGCTTTCCTTAATTTTTTCATTAGCTGATGCTATTTCCAGTTCGGTCTTTTTTCTTTCATTAACATTCCGCATTGTTCCTTCAACATATGATGGTTCTCCATCATTGTTATAACGCAATCTGGCATTGACTGAGAAACATAAAATTTCTCCCTCAGCGTTTATAAGTCGTTCTTCAAAATCATTGACTTCTTTTTCCTGAATGAGAGTATGATAAAATTTATCCGCATCAATGCGATTATAATAAAAGTCATTATAGTCTTTACCAATTACTGATTCCCTACTCAGATTGAAATGTTTTTCTACAGATGGACTGACTTCTATAATAATCCCGTTTAAATCCCTCTTGAAATAAATATCTTCAAAACTTTCATAAATAGAACGGAATTTTTCTTCGCTTAATTTTAGATTTTCTTCAGCCAGTCTTCGTTCTGTTATATCTCGTATAGCTCCAACTGCAAATTCAGGTTCATTATTTTGATCGTAAATAATTGTGGCATTGATAGAGACATAAAATATTTTACCTTTTATTATTATTTCATTGTTAAAATCAATAATATTTTGTTGAGTTGCCACTTCATTAAACATCAATAGCATTTGAGTCTTGTTATTATATATGATTGACATTTTTTGGCCAATCAGCTCCTCTCTTGTAACCCCGTTAAAGTACCTGCATGAGGGGCTAACGTCCAATATGGTTTTTGTTTTTAAATCAGTTTTGAAAAACACATCATGTACACTGTCAAAAATGATACGATAGTTTTCTTCGCTTATTTTTAGATTCTCTTCAGCTACCCTTCGCTCAGTAATGTTTCGTAGAGCTCCTACCAAATATTCAGGTTTGCCTTCTGCATCATAAACTACTTTAGCATTAATGGAAACATGATAGTGTTGTTTCTTTATAATAATTTCGTTGTTATAATCGCTAATCTCATGTTCGATCGCTATTTTTTCTGCCATTTGTTCCAGTTGCCCAACATCAGGATATATATTGTAAATAGATTGCCCAATAAGTTCTTCCCTTCTAATACCATTAAAATAGCTGCATGACGGACTTACATCTAATATAGTGTCTGTTCTTAAATCAGTTTTAAAAAAAACATCCTGAACATTTTCAAATAAAATACGAAAGTCCTGCTCGCTTTTTTTAATTTTTTGATGTTGTTTCCTGATTAGTAACTGGTTTTCTTTCCATTCATCCAAACAGCGCACGGAACCTTCAAAATGCGATACATTGCCTTTTTTATTTGTGATTAATTTTGCAGTCATTGCAAAGGAACTTACATCCCCATTTTTTTTAATGAGTTCAATCTCATAATCTTTTATCTCGCCGTGGAAAATTAGTTCCTGCTTAAGTTTTTTTCGGTCATTAGGGTTTAGGTACAAATCTCCCATATTGATAGAAAGCATTTCTTGTCTTGTATAACCCAAGTAATCCAAGATAGATGGGCTAACTTCATATAAGTCACCTTCAATAGAGGAGATAAAATATACATCCATAACATTTTCGAAAAACGACCGGAATTTTTCTTCGCTTATTTTTAGGTTTTCTTCAGAAAAATAATTTTCAAATGATTTAGACAAGATATTGGCTATGGCTCCTAATAAATGAATTTCTTCAGGCAAATAATTAGAATGCTCCTTTTCCTCAAAAGAACCTATTTCCAATGTGCCATATTCTTCTCTGTTTAGTATTATTTTTTTCTGGATATGCCAATTTGTTTTTTTGTCTTTGGCAATATATTCTTCTTCCGATACAATGATTCTGCAATTTGTACTTTCTGGAAATTGAAACGCTTCCGGAATTATTTTTACACAACTGGCAACCACATCTGCCATTGATAGCGCATTATTGGAGTTGATTTCAAATATATTCTGAAGACACGTTATTTCTTTTATTCGTTCATTTAGAATACTGTTGTTTTTTTCTAATTCTATTTCGTTTCGTTTCTGTTTAGTTACATTAATAGAAATTGTACTAATCCCGGTAATGGTATTATCTTTGTCCATTATGGGGGATATAAAATTATTCCAATAATTCCCAGAAAAATTTTCTTCCTTATACTCTTCTATATGAGTATTTCCGTTTAAAACAGATTGATAAATTCCCCTTGCATAATTTTGTGCTATTGGGTTACCAATATATTCAAGCATATTACCGCCCATTTCAATCTCACAATCATATAAATCCCTCATATTTTCTTTATGAGTAGAATTGAAATTGATATAATTAAAGTTTGTATCTAAGGTAAATATGCTAATACCATTTGGACTTTGGATGGTAGCCTCCAAAATGTTTTTTTCAATATTAAGTTTATACTCACTTTCGGCTAACTTATTTGCTTTGCTGCGTTTTTCTTCCAGAATGCCATGTAAGAATATTATAGAAACCAAATTAACAAAAAGAAAAAGCTGTAACATGAAATAGTTGTAAATCGATTGATTATTTACAGATTCACTATAATAGGGGTATGCATAGTATAAAGAAATTATAGTCACTAACAAAACTATGAGTGTTATGACTTTTAGATTAAATCGATATGCGGCCCATATAAGAAAAAAAAAGATAATAGATTCATTATGCATGTCGGTAGTAAAAACAAATATAGAAGTAGTGACTGTTAATAAAGTCAGGATTACAGCCTCTATTTTTTTATTTAGAGTCCAGTTGGTCTCCTTTTTGTTTTTGTATAGCCAGGAGAGTAGGAAGGGAGTAAATAAAATAGCACCCAAAATATTAGATCTGAACAGATTGCTCCATATTGTCATGAAATTATCCAGGCTGACATAGGGAGTAGCTGCAAGAGAAATAACACCAAGAGAAACGCTTAAAAAACCTCCAATCAGGCAGGCAAAAGTAAAATACAATACATGCACTCCTTTTTCAAAAGGATATTTGCTTTTGCACCACAATAGAGTTAAATGAGATACTGTAATAGCATTTAATCCAATAATGAGTGGCCTTAAAAAACAAAAAGTTAAAGGTTTTAATAATTCCTCAAATGTTGCTGCATTTCGAAAATAGGGTTCAAATAACCATAACGAAAAAAGGAAACTTCCTAATAGTACGCCTGGCAACGCCTTTCTTCCAAAAACTAGCAGCGCAGCTATGGCAAGACCGACTGCAGGGAAAAAAGGAGCAATATTTGTTTCTGGAATAAAGGCAAATCCCGAAATTTTGGCAATAAAAACATATAAAATTACGATAACTAAAGTGATCTTTATTTTCGAATTTAAAAAAGATAATTTATGATATTCCCCTTCATTTACTTGTACATTCATCTTTGCTTTTTTTGATAATTCGCTATATTTCTTTTAGTATATGAAAATACTAAACAAATACTAATTGCTGTTTATTTTTTTACCGTAATAAAATTTCGGGAATGACAGAAGTGTATTTTAGCGATTAAATCCGCATTTTGGCGATGCAAATTTAATACCAAATAGTTATAATCCAATTTTTTCTATTTATTATTTCCATATAATAAACTCATTAACAATTTAATAGATTTTATTCTTATTAATTTAATAAATGTTTGATTTATTTTTATTGGCAAGACAAAACATTTTACATTTTATTAGATCAATCTAAAGTATTCATCCGAAATTTTTTCCAAAACCGAACAGTTCTTCTGTTAATTTAAGAAGATTAATTAAGATGCCGAAGCTTTTTGTATTAAAAATAGAAATCTGAAAATTATATATATCACGTAGGAGGAATAATAACTATGAAACATATTATAAATAAGAAAAAATTGATTTCTAAGAAATCAAATAATGCATACAGAGTTAAGGTGAACCTTGAAAATTGGCTTTAAACAATTTACTAAAGGGGATACACAATTTTTAAAG
>CBFGNY010000270.1:0-4881 GCA_965650235.1 uncultured Flavobacterium sp.
ATATCGTATGCAAATGGCGGTTAAAAAATAATCATATCAATACCTTTAAGATTGTTTTCCATCATTTCCAGTTCTTACATTTTGTTCTTTATGGTTTTTTAAAAGCTCACGAGCCTGTTTTAGGCCTGTGGCAATGGCAATTCCCTCTTCTGCGCCGTCCTGAAGTAGCGCGTTGGCTATCTCTACGGCTTTCTCTCGCAACTCCCGCGGCTGGTTCTTATAAGATGGGGGATAATCCCCGTTATACCAAGGCATGATATTATGATTTTTGTTTTAGGTAATAGGCTACATCATCGGCATTGGTGCCTGCAGCTTCAACAGCTTTCCTAAGTTCGTCCCTGCTGACATTCAGTTTTTCAGACCAGTACTGCAGCTCGTATGCTTCATTAATATTGATGCGTGAATCATCGTTTTTTCCTTTTTTTGATTTATCATCCATGACTGTAATTTTTAAGTTTACCTAAAATTAAAAGGCCCTGTTTCATTTTTGTTACAGGATAATCAGCAGAATGTTACAGGATTATTACCTAATATTTTTTAACTCCTTCTCCTTTGCTTCGCCAGTTCGCTTTTGCTCGTGTGGAGAGGGCTGGGGTGAGGTAAAAAAAAGCTGTTTATATTTAAATGGTAAAACCATTTGCTTAGGTAAAGAAACTTTCCGTTTTAAAGAATCGGAAAATCCATGGATTTGATATTGGCGACTTTTTTATAATCTATAAAAAAATTCCTGCCTACATAACAGTAGACAGGAATCCTTTTTTTTTCTTCTCGGACACTCGCTTTTTAATTCTGTGCCATTTTCAAGCTATTCCGAATGTATATAATCTGTAGTAATGTATAAATTTAATGTTTTTTCTTTTTTTTTCTTCCCAGCCATATTATCAAACCCGTAACAGGTAAGGATACTGCAAAGAGACAAACCAAAAAGGCTATAATTTTAGTTGGATACCCGTAAATGCTTCCTGTATGAACAGGATAAATTAACCGTCTTATTTTGTCTCCATTTGAAAAAGACTCATAAGGTCTGTTCTCAATATTCTTACCAGTATAACGATCAAAATAAGCAGTACTGGATTGATTTGGAATTTCTTTTTCCAGATTTTCTTTTATTACTAAAATACTGTTAACACTATCACTGGGCATTCTTATCTGCACGTTTCCCCTATAGGTAAAGATGCTGTCTGTGGTTTTTAATATGTTTTGATAGAACAATGATTTATCTTGATTTAGATCCGTTTTTGATGGATTTTCTACTTTTGCAGATGGCTTTTTTGTTGTGCCGTCGGCTAAATAATAGATGCCGCTCTCAAACCATTTAAAAGACCAGGTTAATCCCGTTAAGGAAATAATCATAAGTATAAAAAAAGTGTAGAATCCAAAAGTAGAGTGAAAATCCCAATTAACTCTTTTAAATGAAGCTTTCCATTTTACGGTTAACCGCTGTTTTATGTTTTTCATTTTTTTGGGCCACCATAAAACAAGTCCTGAAAGCAGCATAAAAACAAAGATCAAACAGGAGCATCCCGTAATAAACTTCCCAACATCTCCTAATATTAAATGCCTGTGCAAATCTAAAACAACAGAGTAGAATCTTGTTTTAAGTGGCATGGTACCTAATACTTCTGCAGAATAAGGATCTATCGAGAAAATCTGTGATTGCCCCTGAGTGTCTTTTGCTATTACTCTTAGGGTTCGTTCAGGATCATAAAACGTGTATATCCGGTTTATTTCTTTAACTGAATATTGTTTTATCAGCATATCAGTACAGTAATCAACTGTTTTTTTTGATTTTCCGATAGTGTCGACGTGGTAAAATTCGGGATTGATCAATTCATCAATTTCATCTTCAAAAACCAAAATACTTCCGGTAAGGGCCACAATAAATACAATAAGCCCGGACAAAAGTCCGAGCCATAAATGTAGAAAGCCTATATTTTTTTTAAACGTTTTATTCATATTTCTATCGATAACAAAATATTTTCAAATATAGGATGTTTTAAAATGAATAACCAAGCGTTAACAACCAGTTTGAAGGTGCTCCCGGAAATAAACGAATATAATCGTAACCTCCAACCCAGTAGGTTTTATTAGTAATATTATTAGCGTTGACCTGAATTTTAAACTTATTGATGCTGTAATATAATGCCGCATTAAACAATGTGTAGCCCGGAAGGGTTTGAGTGTCGGTTTGGCTTAGGGTACGTGTAGTGGCAAAATTGCTACCAAAACCAAGCCCAAAATCTGTTAAAGCACCCTCTGTAAAATTATAGCGTGTCCATAGATTACCTTGCTGACGAGGAGTATTTGGTTTTTGTCTTCCAATTTCGGATTCTATCGGACTTTCAGAAATAGCAGCTTCATTATAGGAATAAGCAGCAGAAACACTCCAGTTTCTCGTAATATTTCCGTTTACATCGATTTCAATACCTTTGGATTCCTCTTCACCCACAGCACGCATCAAATCTGGATTTATAGCATCGTTTGCCGGATAGAGTGTGTTTTTCTGCTGGATTTTAAAAAGCGCAATGGTTACAAAAAGTTTTTCCTTAAACCAGGAAGATTTTCCTCCAAACTCAATCATCTTACTTTCTAACGGATCAAAAGGCCCGCCCGCATTTGGGTTTGATAAAGAAGAAGCCGTCTGAGGATTGTATCCTTTTACGTAAGTTCCATACAAATTAATGTTTGGATTAACGGTATAAGTCAGTCCAAAACGTGGTAAAAATGAATGTTGTTTTACTTTCTTTTCAGTATCTTTTTTATAGTTTTCCTTATCGCTGTATTCGTCATAACGCACTCCAATTAAAGCCTGAAAAGCACCAAACTTAATGTGGTCCTGAAGATATACCCCGTATAAGGAATAAAAAGTTGGATCAAATGGACGCGCAGCATAGAAATATTTGCTCATGTCTTTTAACTGCTGTGATCCTGAGGGATTGGTCAGGTCAAAATGCGCCACGTTTGGAACCGGATTCCCTTTGTCATCCAATAAATAATCAGCCTTATTGGCTGGTTTATACGTTGCAATTGATCCTGTATTGGCAGCATTTCTATATCCTGTAGCCTGTAATTGTGAACCTCCGGACGGTACTTCCTCCTGCGCATAGTCATAACCCAGAATTAGGTTATGATCTAAAACCCCCGTTTTTGCTTCATATTTAAGAAAGGTGGAAAGATTATCAATATAACGCTTGCGTTTTCGCATAAAAACCTGCATTTCTATAGAAGTGGGAATAGTTGTCCCATCACCAGCAGAGGCATATTTATTGGCACCACGATGTTCCAGAAGATCTTCCGTATAACCAGTTCGTATGTAAGATGCTGAAAACGACAAACGATCTGTAAATTGATGATTAAGGGAAGTCGTTACCACATATGTTTCTTCATTTAAATAATCGTTGGTGGAGTTTAATGAATTTGAAGTTTTGGTAGAATATAAATTATCTTCATAAGTCGATTGACCACGATCCAGAATACTCTTTGAACTTGTATAAATCAAATCAAAGTTAACACTGGTTTTATCATTTGGAAGAAAAGACAGGGAAGGAGCAAGCACAATATTTTTGTCGAATTGTAAATCCCTGAAAGTATTGGCATTTTCGTAACCCAGATTTAATCGGTATAAAAGTGACTTATCTTCTGTCAATGGACCTGTAAAATCGGCCAAAGCCCTTAAAGTATTAAAACTCCCTGTAGAAAAACTAACACTGTTGGATGCCTGATCCAAAGGTTTTTTAGTAACCCTGTTAATGACTCCGCCAGGCGAAGCATTTCCAAACAAAGCAGATGAAGGCCCTTTTAAAACTTCAACTCGTTCCAGATAATTAGCAAGAGGCTGTTTCCAAAACCCTGTAGAAGTTCGCATACCGTTAAGCAATTGAGTGTTGCTTCCACCATTTATCCTGAATCCTCTGATGGAGATATCATCGTAGAAGGTAAATTGGCTGACTCCGCTGAAGTTTTTGACTACTTCGCCCACGCGAATCGATCCCTGATCTGCAATTAGTTCCTTTGTTGCATACGAAACAGCTTGTGGGAGATCCTTGAGTGCAATTTCTGTTTTTGCGCCAATAAATGATTTCGTGTTTCGATAGGATTTTTCCTTTCGTCCGGTTATTTCCACAGTCTGTAAAGTGTTGATATTCTGCTCTAAGACTATAACAAGCTCAAGGTTTTCATTTTCATGGAGTTCAACTGTCTTTTGCTGAATAGTATATCCCATTGCTGAAAAATAAAGAGTATAGTTTCCCGGTATAAGATTTTGCAGAGAAAAGTTTCCGTTATCATCTGAGAGAATATTTTGTTTGGGGTCTTTGATCGAGATAGAAGCATAGGAAAGCGGCATGTTATCCGGTGATACTATTTTGCCGGTAATTTGGGCGTTTTGTGCCTGCCCTACACTAAAGACAAGCAGCGTTATCATGTAAATTAATTTCATGGATTTTAATTAAATTTTTATTTTTGCAAAGCTATTATTATTTAGATTAAATACAAATAATATAATATTACATTTATAAAAAAAGAATTAAAATATAAAAGGCCTTAAAAGTTGAAGTATTAAAATTGTTGTTTGGTTAGCAATTCAATGTTAGTTGTATCAATGAAATTTTAAAGTAATCCATGAAGAATTAAATAATGCTCCAAGGGGAATAAGGAAGATGGGTTTTGATACTCCTTATCATTGGTATTAAAATTTCTCAGGTAAGGTAAAATGAGTATCGTCAGCCATTTACCTAATTATTCTTATAAAAAGCAATGAATATTTCTGAAACTGATCCAAAAAGTTAGACACTATTTGGATTTACTTTTATGAAAAGAAAAGTGAAATAATATGGAGTTCAAAATTCGATCTGCGATGTGTTTTCACAAAGAATTATTGGA
>CBFGNY010000271.1:0-4862 GCA_965650235.1 uncultured Flavobacterium sp.
AAATCTGTAACGGCACCACAATCTGAAACCACCAGATATTTAAATCCCCACTCAACACGCAAAATACGCTGTAATAAACGTGTATTGCTGCAACAAGGTTCGTCATCCAAACGCTGATAGGCACACATTACCTGACGCACATCAGCATCCTGTACTAATGATTTAAAGGCGGGCAGATAAGTTTCATACAATTCTCTCGGATTTACATTATTTAAATTCAATTCGTGTCGGCTCCATTCCGGACCTGAATGAACCGCAAAATGTTTGGCGCAGGCTAAAAGTTTTCGGTATTTAGCATCAGCAGGACCTTGAAGCCCTTTAACCACTGAAACCCCCATTCGCGAAGTAAGATAGGGATCTTCTCCGTAGGTTTCCTGACCTCTTCCCCAGCGTGGATCCCTGAAAATATTGACATTTGGTGTCCAGACTGAAAGACTCAGAAAGCGTTTATTCTCATTACCTCCCTGAATCCATTGGTTGTATTTGGCACGGGCTTCATCAGAAACAGCATTAAAAACATTATACACTAACTGATCGTCAAATGAGGCTGCCATACCAATTGGTTCTGGAAAAACAGTAACATTATCGTTATTTGCGTAGCCGTGAAGTGCCTCACTCCACCAATTGAATTTTTTAATTCCAAGTCTTGGTATCGGATCACTCTGGTCACACATTAAAGCTGCCTTTTCTTCAAGGGTTAATCGTGAAATTAAATCTTTTGCACGTTCTGTTGAACTAAGGGACGGATTCTTAAAAGGATATTGCTGTGCGTTTACACTAAAAAAACATGCTAAACTTAGGATATAAAAATAACTGATTTTCATAATTCGTATATTTGGGTTAAATGCATAATCGCCATTTTCTGCTTACTTCAAACACGCATAAAAAAAATGCGTTTTAATCTTTTAAAATTCTGAATTGATGAAACATGGGACTATTGTTTCCGTCATTAGATTTTATTTTGATATTTACAATTTCAATCTTCTCAATATTTAACCTGATTGTTTTATTTTCTGAAGAGATTATCTGAGCAGGTTTTTCATTAATCAGAATGGTGATGTTGTCAATTTTAAATTCATTGATACAGCTTATATCCAAATATTTTCCCAACTTATTTTTATTAACTAATTGGTATGAAATGTAAGAACGGGTGTTTCTCCAGTACTTTCCATCGTCGTAACCAGAATCACTTTTTTCACCTTTATAACTATGGTCAACCTCTGATTGCTGTTCACCACAATTAATTTTATCGATGGTTTTAGATTCCATGACCATTGCCTCCTTTTCGAGTTGCTTTAGTAATTCATGTTTTTCCTGATATTGTTCTTTAGTATAATTTTGGAAATACATCTGATATCTCGAATCATGAATTTCAAAAAAAGGCTCCAATTCTAATGAATCTAAACGAAAACGCAGGTTTCCCAATTCCTTAAGTTTTGCAACATAATCTGCTTTTTCTCCTATCAATGCATAAGCCTCATCCAGAGGATAATATTTACCTGATGCTACATGCCCCATTCGGCTGTCATCTGCAAATAATCCATCTAACTCTTTGTTTGATGTTTTGGCAGCCAATACGATTGGTCCGTTGACAAAAGCACTCCAGTTTGAACCGTCCGGCAAGCTTTCTAAATGTGTCGAAGTTTTAAATTTAACCGTGATACGATCTCCTGATTTCCATTTTCTGTTAAGAGTCACATAACTTGCTGGTTTGGCTTCTGTTTTTTGAATTTTTCCGTTTACAAAAATTTCGAAATTTTCAGCCCATTTCGGATAGCGGATATTTACCGAAAATGTTTTATTTTTTTTAAGTTTTAAAACAAGGTCTGTACTGTTTTCATATGGAAATTTTGTGCTTTGTTCGATATAAATATCTTTTTCTTTCCAGTCTAATGTTGATGGAATAAAAAGGTTTACAAAAACATCATTATCTGTGTGACTATAAATTAATTCTCCATATTTCGAATGGTTTTCAAGCCCTGAACCTACGCAACACCACATGCTTGTTTCGGGCTGAGAATAAACTCGATAATGATTGGGTCTGATAGGAGTAAAATAAACAAAACCGCCTTTTTCAGGATGCTGGCTTGATAAAATATGATTGTAAAGGGTACGCTCATAAAAATCAAGATAGGATATATCATTTTTATCTAAAAATAAGGCTTTACCTAAACGCTCCATGTTGTAAGAGTTACAGGTTTCCGGACCCTGGTTTGATTTTACCATACCGCTAAAATCCTCTGTAGGATTAAAATGTTCGGCAAAACTGTTTCCTCCAAAAGCTACACTGCGTTTTTGGGTAACATTTTCCCAGAAAAACTGTACAGCATCTGACCACTGCTTGTTTCCCGAAAGACCGGCAATTTTCTCGAAACCAATAACTTTTGGTATTTGGGTATTGGCATGCAGTCCCGTTAATTTGTCTTCTTTTTTTATCAGTGGATTCAGGATAGCTAAGTGCGAAACTTTTTCGGCTGTTTCCAGATATTTTTTGTCTTTGGTAATGATATACAAATCGGCAAAAGATTCATTTATGCCACCATGCTCGGTTTTTAATATATTCTGTATTTGCTCATCAGAAAGTGGACGAATTAATTCGATAAACCAGTCGCCCAGTTTTATTAAAACATCCTTTGCTTTTTCATTATCTGTATAATGATAAGCATCGTTTAAACCGGCAAAAAGCTTGTGGATATTATATAAGGGCACCCAAGTATTGTTTAATCCAAAATTGCTTCCGTCTATATCTCCGTTATGAATACGGTCCCAAAAAACTTTTCCCTGCGGAATTCCTCCTACATAACCATTTCCATTTTTTTGCTGACACTTCTCTAATTCTGAAATCATGTAATCCAAACGATTTTTAAGTTCAGGATTTCCAGTAGAAGCATACATCATAGACAAGGCAGAAAGATAGTGTCCTGCAATATGGCCGTCAAGTCCTATACTTTCCCAATTCCCATAGCGCTCTGCTTTTATAGGTATTCCCGAAGCTATAAGATAAGGGGCCAAAAGCCTGTCAGGATTGAGTTCTAAAATATACTTAAGATCAACATCCTGAGCATTTTTAAATACTCCCTGAGTTAATCTTACTTCATTCAGGTCAAATGTTTTCATTTGAGCTT
The DNA here is from genome assembly GCA_965650235.1 of uncultured Flavobacterium sp. GTDB lineage: Bacteria > Bacteroidota > Bacteroidia > Flavobacteriales > Flavobacteriaceae > Flavobacterium. The sequence goes on from CBFGNY010000271.1 coordinate 3,126, forward strand.
CCGTCACATGACACATAAACAGTGTACAAAAACAAAATATAAAGCTGTATTTCATTGTATTGTTTTTTAAATCTTTAATTTAAAATATTTTTCTATTTTCTTTAATAACAGACTAACCATGTTTATTTCTAAAACTAAAAATAAGACTAAAGAAAAATTATCTTAAAACTACAAAATGAGCTAAGTACAATCGGTTGTTTGCTAAAAGTGTAAAAATAACACTTTTTAAAATACAAAAATAATTCTTCAATAAAAAAGCTATATTTTTATCATTTATATTTTTAAATCGTATATTTTTAAGAAAAGTTATCGAAAACCAAAAGAAATGATTTAAATATTACTTTTAAATCAAACACCCAATCAAACATAATTTTGCTGACGTATATAAAAAATTAAATCAAATATTTTGTATTTAATTGGCACTGATTGTTATTAGCTCCCCAATTTTTGTCGGAACATCATACAGTGTTGTCGAAATCAAATCAAGGGCTTTTATCGACGATAAATCTGAAATAACAGGTTTAGAGATCTCCTCTGTTACAAAAAATGTATTTGAATTTTTACCAGCTGCCTTTTCTAATTGAATTTTACTATTTAATTTAGCATTACTGGCTATTCTCAATCTTAAATTACCTCCTAATTGGGACTTAACTACCAGCTTTTTTAGTTTGGAATTTTCCCAGACTAAATCAACAATTTCAAAACCTCCACGAGTTTTTAAACCACTAACCCGTCCTGACTTCCAGTGATCGGGAAGAGCAGGAAGAATATGTACGGCTCCGTCTGAGCTTTGAACAAACATTTCGGTAATTCCGGAAGTACATCCAAAATTCCCATCAATTTGAAATGGCGGATGCGCATCAAAAAGATTGTTATACGTTCCTCCTCCTTCATTTACTCCCACAGGTGTCAATTGGTCTTTTATTAATTTATAAGCATGGTCTCCATCCTGCATTTTTGCCCACCAATTTACTTTCCATCCCATACTCCATCCTGTAGATACGTCACCCCTTTGCAGTAAAGTATTCTTTGCTGCTGCAAAAAGCTCCGGAGTTCTGTATGGTGAAATTTGATTGGAAGGATACAACCCATATAAATGTGAAATATGTCTGTGGTTATCTTTTGGATCATCCACATCATCAAGCCATTCCTGTAGCTGATTGTGTTTTCCAATCTTCATGGGAGGAAGCATGTTTCTCACTGTTTTTAAGCTATCTGCATATTGTTTATTTTTCCCTAATACTTCTGATGCTTTTATAACCGAGCTAAAAACATCAAAAACGATTTGATTATCCATAGTAGAACCAGCAGTCATTGCTGAACCCTGATGTGCTGCCGGGGAATTTTCAGGAGAATTTCCCGGGGCTACCACCATCCATCCATTTGCCGGATCTTTTACTAAAAAATCAGCATAAAAATCGGCTGCTCCTTTTAACACTTCATATACAGATTCAAGATATTTCTTATCACCGGTATACAAGTAATGTTCCCATAAATGCTGACTCAGCCAGCCACCTCCGGCGTTCCACACTCCCCAGGTTGCTCCGTCAACAGCTCCGTTGATTCTCCAAATATCTGTATTATGATGTGCCATCCATCCACGGGCTCCATACATTACGCTAGCAGTTTCTTTTCCTGTCTGAGCTAATTCCTGAACCATTTTTAAAAGAGGCTGATGCATTTCTGATAAATTTGTTTTCTCAGCAGGCCAATAATTCATTTCTGTATTAATGTTGA
>CBFGNY010000272.1:0-4854 GCA_965650235.1 uncultured Flavobacterium sp.
AGAGCGCAGGATTCATAACCCTGAGGTCACGGGTTCAACTCCCGTCCTCGCTACAAAAACAAACCCTTAAACATCTGATTTAAGGGTTTTTTATTTAAAGTTCTTTTACTGAGTGTGGAATTTTGAAAACATTTAGTTACACCTTAATTAGGTAATCAATATAAAATTAGAGCTGTTAAATAGTTCTGCTTTTTTTCTCCAAAAAAAAATACTTCATTTATTTCCGGCTTTAGCCAAATATTTTCCACAATTTCTTTTTTGTAACGGGTGCAATAATTCTCGAATTATCTTCTATTAAATTTCCATTAAAGTCTAAAACATATTCATTAGAAACAAAATCAAACAATCTTATTGTGTTTGTTTCGATAGTCAGCTCCGGTTCTCCTTCCATATTAAACCAAATATCTCTTCCTGCAAAAGACCAAACAATTTCTCCTTCTTTTGATATTCTGAAGATTTGTGATTCTCCATGAATAATAAAGTCTTCTTCAAGTTTATAAATAGAAAAGTTAGAGTGAAGGTCAAATTCTTTATACCAAAGTAACTCTAAGAAAGGAATATCTAAACAATAAACTTTATTACCGCCAAGCATCCATATTTTGTCATGCTCAAGAATGAATGAATTAAGAAATATTCCACTAAAACTTCCTACCCCGTAAATTTTGGCATTTGAAATTTTGATTCCGGATTCTTTAATAATAATGACATGTTTAGTTGTGTCTTCCGAGTTTGAATTTGAAAGATATATTTCCTATATTGTATTAAATCATTATTAGAATTTGATTCTTTACATATATTATAAGATAATTCAATTTCGAAATTTTTGTAATTAAGTTTCATCTTGTTGAAGTTCATCCTGTTTTTAATAGAATGTTTTTTCAAATATAAATTATAAATTGAATAGTGTGAAAGGAATGTTTGACTATTAAGTTTTAGCTAAATAACATTAAAAGCTATAGGATATTTGTTATTGAAAAAAATCTAAAACCTAAAATCTGAAATCAGAAATCAAAACCGTATCTTTGCGTTTATTTTTAAGTACGAATGGAGAACGATAAAGAAAAAAACACAGCAGAATTTTACGAAAGACTAAAGGTTGAGCTGGATAATTCAAACACCTGGCCAGCAGAATATTTGTATAAATTTATAGTGCCTTCGGTAGCCGATAATGTGGAGCAGGTTCAAAAAGCTTTTGACAGTATGGGAGCGGTTATCAAAACAACAAAATCTAAAACAGGTAAATTTACCAGTGTTTCTATAGATGTAACAATGAATAGTGCTGACGAAGTGATTGGCAAATACAAAGAAGTTTCTACAATAGAAGGTATAGTTTCATTATAATTATGGTCGAAAAATATAAAAAAGAAGTCGCGAATGACGTTGTTTTTAACTTAGAGTATAATTCTGAAAGACAGCGCTTACTTATTCCGGAATATGGTCGTCATTTGCAGAAACTGATCGATCAGGCCACTATTATTGAAGATGATGAAACACGTAATAAGGCCGCAAAATACATTATTCAGGTTATGGGAAGCTTAAATCCGCATTTGCGTGATGTGCCGGATTTTCAGCATAAATTATGGGATCAGCTTTTTATTATGTCTGATTTTAAATTAAATGTAGATTCGCCATACCCAATTCCGTCACGTGATGTGCTGCAGTTAAAACCGGATGTTTTACAATATCCGCAAAACTTTCCTAAATACAGATTTTACGGTAATAACATCAAATACATGATTGATGTTGCAAATAAATGGGAAGATGGCGAAATGAAAAATGCATTGGTTTTAGTAATTGCTAACCATATGAAAAAGTCATACTTAAGCTGGAACAAAGACACAGTAAAAGACGATGTGATTTTCGAGCATTTATTTGAATTATCAGGAGGAAAAATCAACTTGCTGCAAAGCACAGAGGAACTTTTAAACACAACCGATTTATTGCGTACCAACAAACGCATGTCAAATAAAATTACGCCTCCTGGTCAGCCAAAAATTCAAGGCAACAAAAACAATAAGGGGCCAGGAAAGCCAAAACCTTTTCAAAAAAACAATAATCAGAAATAAAAAAAAGGTCCTAAGATACTAAGATGCTAAGCTACTAAGATTTTTTAGCTCAAAACCTTAGATCCTCAGAACCTCAGAACCTAAAAGAGAAATATGGGAGTATTTAAAATCGAAGGAGGAATTCCTTTAAAAGGAGAAATCACTCCGCAAGGAGCAAAAAATGAGGCGTTACAAATTTTATGTGCCGTGCTTCTGACGGGAGATAAAGTAACAATTAATAATATTCCCGATATTATTGACATTAATAAATTAATCACTCTCTTAGGCAATTTAGGAGTTAAAATTCAACGAAATGGAGCAGGTTCGATTACGTTTCAGGCCGATGAGGTTAATGTTGGATATTTAGAAACTGAAGCTTTCAAAAAAGAAGGCGGGGCGCTTCGTGGTTCGATTATGATTGTTGGGCCTCTTTTGGCTCGTTTCGGAAAAGGATATATTCCAAAACCGGGTGGAGACAAAATCGGCCGTCGCAGATTAGATACACACTTTGAAGGTTTTATTAATCTTGGAGCAAAATTCAGATACAACAGAGAAGATCATTTTTACGGAGTAGAAACTCCTGCAGAAGGCCTTCAGGGAACGGATATGTTACTTGATGAAGCCTCTGTAACCGGAACAGCAAATATCGTGATGGCTGCTGTTTTGGCAAAAGGAAAAACTACAGTTTACAACGCTGCCTGTGAACCCTATTTACAGCAATTATGCAAAATGCTGAACTCAATGGGAGCTAAAATTACCGGAGTAGGTTCAAATTTATTGACTATCGAAGGGGTTGAAAGCCTTACAGGTTGTGAACACAGAATTCTTCCGGATATGATCGAAATTGGTTCATGGATTGGTCTTGCTGCTATGACAAAAAGTGAAATCACAATTAAAAATGTTAGCTGGGAAAACTTAGGTTTGATTCCGAATACATTTAGAAAACTAGGAATTACAATTGAAAAACGCGGAGATGATATTTATATTCCGGCTCACAAAGACGGATACGAAGTAAAAACCGATATTGATGGTTCTATTTTAACCATTGCAGATGCTCCATGGCCAGGATTTACACCTGACTTATTGAGTATTGTTTTGGTTGTAGCGACACAGGCAAAAGGCGATGTTTTGATTCACCAGAAAATGTTCGAAAGCCGTTTGTTTTTCGTAGACAAATTAATCGATATGGGAGCAAAAATCATGTTATGCGATCCGCACAGAGCGGTGGTTATGGGGCATAATTTTGAATCTCAGCTAAAAGCAACAACAATGTCTTCTCCGGATATCCGTGCTGGAATCTCATTATTGATCGCAGCACTTTCCGGAAAAGGGACAAGCACCATTCAAAATATAGAACAGATCGACCGCGGATATGAGCGTATCGACGAGCGTTTAAGAGCAATCGGCGCTAAAATCGTGAGAGAATAAAAAAGGTCTTTAATGACAAATGAACAAAAAGCTATAAAAGCTACTTATTTTAGCATAGCCGGAAACACCTGCTTAGCCCTCATAAAAGGCTTGGCAGGTTTTTTTGGCAATTCTTACGCCTTAATTGCAGATGCGATTGAATCGACTACGGATATATTTTCCTCCTGTTTGGTGCTGTTCGGAATCAAATATTCGAATAAACCTGCCGATGAAAATCATCCTTACGGTCACGGTCGTGCAGAACCTTTAATAACTTTTTTGATTGTAGGTTTTTTAATTACCTCCGCAACGATTATTGGTTACGAAAGTATTGCCAACATTAATAATTCACACAATTTACCTAAATCCTGGACATTATATGTTCTAGGTGCTATTATTATCTGGAAAGAGTATTCGTTTCGATTGGTAATGAAACGAAGTAAACAAATAAAAAGCTCGGCTCTGGCTGCAGATGCCTGGCATCATCGAAGCGATGCAATTACATCTGTTGCAGCCTTCATCGGAATTTCGATTGCCTTGTACATGGGAAAAGGCTACGAATCAGCAGATGACTGGGCGGCACTTTTCGCTGCTTTTTTTATCTTATACAACAGCTACAAAATTTTCAGGCCTGCACTGGGTGAAATCATGGATGAACATTTAAATGATGATTTGGTTGAAGAAATCAGAGTAAAAGCACTATCAGTTCAAGGCATTCTGGGGACCGAGAAATGCTTTATCCGCAAAGCCGGAATGCGTTACCATGTCGATCTTCATGCCATTGTTTCTGCCGAAATTTCGGTAAAGGAAGGGCATGATTTATCGCACAAATTACAAGATACTTTAAAAGAAAAAATTCCTCAGTTAGGAAATGTTTTGATTCATATAGAACCCGATGATTATCATTGAGAAAAAAGATTCTGAGATTCTAAGGGGCTAAGATTCTAAGTTCTCTTTATTGGTATTAATTGAATCCGTTATTCTTTTAAAAAGAGTAAGCGGATTTTTTTGTGATTTAGTTTGTCACTTCGACGGAGGAGAAGTCACATAAAGAGGCTCACGTCATGTGGCTTTCTTCTTCAAATGATAATTGATAACTTGATAGTTATTCAAAATGATAATCAAGAAATCCCAAACCTGGATTGAAACTTTGTATTAATTCTATTTTCTTTTTTCTCTTCTCCATTTTTTTAATTCTTTTTCTCTAACGATTGCCTCTTGAATCCAGACAAGTTTTTCATAATAAACGAGAAATTCTATACTATATTTTGAGGCAAAAGTTTTGTTTCCTATTTCTAAATTTCTTTATGTTGTTGAAGCCTTTGTTTTAAATTATTAGTGACTCCAATATAAAAAGTGGAACGATATTTATTGCTTAAAATGTAAACATAATAAGATTGAA
>CBFGNY010000273.1:0-4824 GCA_965650235.1 uncultured Flavobacterium sp.
CACTTTTGCAGATCAGGTGAAAACAAATTTTGAAAGAGATGCTGTTCTTCAAAACAAATACAATAATGAAATTTCTGGCGGTAAATGGACGCATATCATGGATCAGATGAGAATTGGATATAAGGCCTGGCATGATACTCCTAAAAATATCCTTCCTGAAGTTACTTATGTTTCAGAAAAAGATCAGATAGTTTCGAAGGTATTTATAGAAAAAGATGGGTATGTTTCTATTGAGGCAGAACATTTTTCTAAAGCAAATAATTCAGACAATATTCATTGGGAAGTAATTCCTGATTTTGGAAAAACAAAAAGCGGTATCACCACTTTTCCACAAAATAAATACCCATCACAAACAGAGAATATTTTTGTTGAATATGAAATAGATTTTGCTTCAACGGGAGAATTTAATGTAGAACTGCTTTTGGCACCGACCCTCAACTTTAACAGCAACAAAGGCCTTCGTTATGAAGTTTCTTTTGATGGAGAAAAACCACAGATTATAAACTTCAACGGGCATTACCGTGGCGAATTAGGAAGATGGCAGGCAGAACATTTGATACATTCTAATACAAAACATACTATTTCGAAAGCAGGAAAGCATGTTTTACGTTTTCGCGTTTTAGACCCAGGAATTGTACTGCAGAAGATTGTAATCAATACCGGAGGATTAAAACCATCTTATCTCGGGCCTCCTGAAAGTGACAGGATTGCAGAGTAAATTCTATGTTATGTTTTTTTTGATTTATTAAATTTTACTAACCAACAATAGGAAAGAATATGAAAAAATTATACCAATTAAGTTCAATATTATTTGCCGTTTTATTTGTGTCATCTGCTCAGTTAAGCGCACAAAATGCAAAAGTACAAATCGATAAAAATAAGACATATCAAAAAGTTACAGGTTTTGGAGGTTTTGTATGCAGTCCCCAGTTTGGCTACGATTATATGTCTCCTGACGAAATAAAAAAAATGTGGGGAGCAAGCAGTCAAACAGGATATAACATTATGCGCCTTTATATTCCCGGAGAGAGTAACTGGCCCTCAACGCTTGCAACTGCTAAATTAGCCAAAAATGAACTGGGATTAAAGATTTTTGCAAGCCCCTGGACAATGCCAGCAGAATGGAAAACAAACAATAGTGAAGTTGCAGTTTTTACCGATGAAAACGGAGTTAAGCAAATTGGCTACTTGAAAGAAGAACATTATCAGGATTATGCTTTGTATCTTAATAGATATGTAACCTATCTTCGTGATAATGGTGTAGAACTCGATTATATTTCAATTCAAAATGAGCCTGATGAAATGGCAACTTATCAGGGCTGTATATGGACACCTGTACAAATAGCTGCTTTTGTTAAAAATTTCGGACATCTAATTAATTGTAAAGTTATTGCGCCTGAAAGCGTTGGGTATTCAGATTCTTTTTCAAATGCTTTTCTGGATGCTGATGTCATGAAAAATTTTGAAGTTTACGGCGTTCATCAGTATGGTGGTATCCAGTCAAAATACAAACAATTTCAGAATTATAATAAGGAGATATGGATGACAGAATACCTTATTAACTGGAATTCAGCAGGTACGGTTCGTGATTTTAATTGGGGAATTGACGCTTTTAGTTTCGCAAACAGTGTGAATGACGCCATGCTGGGAAATGTAAATGCCTGGATTCACTATGCCACTAAACGATATTATGCACTCATGGGTGATGGAACAAACGGAACAGTGGCAGGAGAAATTACCAAAAGAGGTCATATACTTTCGCAATATTCAAAATTCACTACAGGTACAACACGCATAGAATCAACGTGGAGTGATGCCTCTGCACAGCTTAAAGGCTCTTCGTACATCAATGATGCCGGTGATAGAATTATTCTTACCGTAATTAATCCATCACAAAACACGTATAATCTGACTGTAGATTTGCCATTTTATACTGTAAAAGGAACTAAAACAATTACCAGTCAAAGTATTGATATGCAAAGTACTGCAATGGGTTTCGCAGAAACATTTCGTCCGATAGTGAGTATTAACCCTTCCAGTTTTATCACTTTTATATTTGAAAAGAAAAAGGAAAGAGTACCTTCACAAATGACAAGTAAGGAAGTTCATTATGCTAAAATAGAAAATCAGTCCGTGACAAATCCTGCATTTGGAACAGCCTACCAGATTAGTGGCAAAACAGTGACATTTGCAAACGCAAATCCTCTGATAAGTACTAATATGGACGGTGCTAACGGATATTTGAAATTAGATGACCGTTACAATAAATTGGTAATGCATGTTAAAAGTTTTACTACTGCAAACCAGGCCAATACTGATAATACAACACTGTATTATATCAATGACAATGGCGAAGTAAAATCTAAAAATTATGGAAAATTCAATTTTCCTACCGGCGTTGAATTTGATTTGACATTTGATATTTCTAAAACCGTTCTTACAGACGGATGTACCGGAATCATAGGCTTGAGAAATTCTAATTACAGTTCAGTACTTACTTTAAATTTGGGTGATGTATATTTTAATATTGCCGACGAAAAAGCAGCCGAATTTGAAGGAATATATTCAAATGATGACAGTCTTTTGATGGATGCACTTGAAAGCATCAATTATGTATCTTTAGATTTTAGAAACACCACTGGTATCAGTTCCTCTCAGAATTGGCACGCTAAATCAGCAAATAAAAACAGTATTTTTTATGTAACTGGTAATAGCACTGCTGACAATGTAATATCCGGTACAACGTGCAGTAATTTAAAACTTGTTGATAAGGGAGGCGATTTTAATGTTCCTTTTAGTTTTTCAGCTACAGCTGCATCTTTTACCAAAACTATTGCTGATTATGATATTTTAGTTCTTCCATTTGAAGCGAATATACCTCAAGGTGTAATAGCGTATACGATGCTGCCTTCAGCAACTAAAATAACCTGTAATAAAATTGAAGGTGTAATTCCGGCAAATACCCCTGTTTTACTGAGTGGCTCAGGTACATTTGTTTTTAGTGGCACCGGAAATGTTTCAACACCAAAAGCCTTAACAGTTGATCAAATGAATCCGGTTTATATTAGTGTGAAAGCGCCTGCGGGAAGCTATACATTGAAAACGGTAAATAATGTTACTGCATTTTATCCTGTAACGGCAGGAACTGAACCTGTGATTTCATCATTTCGGTTTTACTTAAGTGAAAAAAGCAGATACAATGCCGCTGTGCTTCCGTTGGAATTTGCCACATTAAGTACGGTTCAAAATGAGTTGGATGAAGTTAGTTTCAAATTATACCCAAATCCTGCGTTGGAGGAAATTTTTATTGATAAGATGAGTTCTGACTTTGATTATAAAATTTTTAATGTTCAGGGCACTTTAGTGAATTCAGGGACTTTGAAAAACGGCAATACCAGAATAAGAATAGAATCACTGCCTTCCGGAGTATATATTATTAATGGAACAAACGAAAAATCTAAAATTAGTAGAAAATTTGTAAAAAAATAAGATTAGATTTCAGTTAAGGAAAGAGTTACAAAGTCTTTTAAATTGCTGGTAATTTTAAACCAGAACCACAAGAATATTTTTACCCTGCGATATAAATTATCGTAGGGTTTTATTCTAAATCATACGAAGCTAAATACTATGAAAATATATTTAATTAACATATTGCTGTTTTTGGGATTTTCATTATCTGCGCAGGAATCAGATGATTTAAAACTTTGGTATAAAAGTAGTGCCGGCAAAGTTTGGGAAAATGCACTGCCAATCGGCAATGGTTTTCAGGGTGCCATGGTGTATGGAAACGTTGAAAAAGAAATTTTTCAGTTAAATGAAGCCACTGTTTGGAGCGGAAGTCCTAACAGAAATGATAATCCTAATGCAAAACAAGCCCTTGATGAAATTAGAAGGCTTCTTTTCCAGAAAGAATACAAAAAAGCAGAAAAATTAATTAATGAAAATATAATTACTAAAAAGTCTCACGGGCAGATGTTTCAGCCCGTAGGGAATTTAGAATTGAGTTTCTCTGATCAGCAGGATTTCAAAGACTATTATCGAGAACTTGATATTGAAAAAGCCGTTACAAAAACCAGTTATAAAGTAGGTGGAATTACGTATACAAGAGAAGCATTTATGTCTTTTCCTGATCGGGTTTTAGTTATAAAAATTGCTGCCGATAAACCAGGAAAGATTTCGTTTGCAGCCTCTTTTACTTCAGAACATAAAAAACAGGAAATAGCCGTTAATGCGAATAATGAACTTTCACTTTCCGGTACCACCAGCGATCATGAAGGAGTAGAAGGAAAGGTAAAATTTAATGCAATGGCAAAATTTAAAATTCAGGGAGGAAGTATAAAATCTGCTGGTAATTCAATAAAAATTGAAGGTGCCGATTCAGTTCTGATTTATGTTTCGATTGCCACAAATTTTATAAATTACAATGATATAAGCGGTAATGAAATCCAGCTTGCAAAGTCTTTTTTGGATAAGGCATTTGATAAGAATTATGATCAAATGAAAAAGAATCATATTGCCTATTATCAAAAATATTTCAAAAGAGTTCAACTTGATTTGGGCAGGACAGATGAATCAAAATTACCAACAGATGAAAGACTGGCTAATTTCAGAAATGTTTCAGATCCTTCTTTTGTCTCTTTGTATTATCAATACGGGCGGTATTTATTGATTTCCTCTTCGCAGCCCGGAGGCCAGCCGGCAAATCTTCAGGGCATTTGGAATCATAGCATGTCACCTGCGTGGGATAGTAAATATACCATCAACATTAATACAGAGATGAACTACTGGCCGGTCGAAACCACGAACCTTTCGGAGTGTCACGAG
>CBFGNY010000274.1:0-4807 GCA_965650235.1 uncultured Flavobacterium sp.
TGAAAATATTTCGTAAAAGCTTCATCATTTGGCGCCACCATTGTCCAATAACCGGCTTTCCCTAAAATATCCTTATATCCTGCTTTTTCAATTAAAACCAGAAGATTTTTAAAATTGCCACGCGCTTCCAGTTGCTGGTAAATTGGAGGCTCCAAAGAGTCAGGTCGCTCATAGTAATCATCATAGGCATCCTTGCTGCAGCTGGACAGAAAGACTAAAAATGAAAAGACAAGTAAATGGTGTATTTTTTTCTTCATTCTCGTTTAATTTATATAATTGAAAAGGCTAATTATTTTTAACTTTTTTTTTGTAATTACCATATTTCAAACCTAATGGGTTCTATTGCTAATTCTATCCTGCACTATCCTGTTTTTTTTGATATGTGTTTTTTTTACATCGAATTAAGTATTAATACGATAATATAATTGTTAATATTTTAAAAATGTCAAATCCTTAGTGTTTGTAAGGGTTTGTCTTTTTTAACATTCTCAGGAAAGGCTACTCAGAAAGAAAAGTTTTTTTTACAAATTCATTTTGGATTTTAAATAAAAAAAATAATTTTTAAAGTATAAACGCGATTGTTTTTAAAGAATATTCGCACTTGTTATTTGCTTGTGCAGGGTTTAAAGTGCCAGTTTTAAAGGAGTTATGGAAAAATAATTACTTTTCAATTAAACAGAACGGCTTATTTATAAAAACCATCTCAGATTATATTTTCCGATGTGGTTTTTTATTAATACAAGTATTCTAAAAATATTCTTTAAAAATTTTGAATACTAAAACGATTTAGTATATTTGCGTCCTTATTGTTGTTTTTTGACAATAAGCGAAGCAATTCTAAAACTTATTTATTAATTGTTTTTTTTATAGTTAAATTTTTGATATCTAATCAATATCAAATGAGGAAAAGTAGATAAATCGTATCAATACATTATTTAAGTGTTTATTTCTCTGCAATGGGAAGACAGGATTGAAGAGAAGCCAGGCGCATGGTGTACATCAAAATAAACCGAACATGCTGTTTTTACAGAATATGATTTTAATAATCTACAAATTATTTTTATGAAATGTAAAAATTTTCTAAACCATAACGGGGTTACACTTGATGATTAACATTCTTTTGATTAGCATAGGATGTCAAAGGTGAAAAATGAATATATGTAAGAGAATAGTATTGTTTTTTGATAATATAGTATCGGATGGTAAATCTGTTTCTTTTTAGGTTTGAATATTATTTTCAGTCTAAAAGCAGGTCAGTCCAAATAAGAATTTGAATAATAAAGAGATAATAAATTGGAAACAATTGATTATAAATCAAAATAATTTAAAAGTTTAAAAAAATGTCAATAACAATAGGTGTAGATATAGGAGGTAGCCATATCAGCAGCGCAGCTGTAAACAACGATAATTTTAAAATAATTCCAGAAACATATTTTAGTGGACCTGTAGACAGTAAAGCTTCAAAAGACGAAATAATTCAAAAATGGGCGGCAATAATCAACCAAACGATTAAAGTGCTTCAGGATACAGAGAAGCTTTCTTCAGATGAAACGATAGGGATTGCTTTTTCTATGCCGGGCCCATTTCAATATCAAACCGGAATAGCCATGTTTGAAGGCAATGACAAATATGAATCGTTATACAATGTTTCAGTTTCAGATGAGCTTCTAAAATATTTAAGTACGAAAGATGTTAGTTTTAGATTTTTGAATGATGCCACCTGTTTTGGAGTAGGAGGAGCGCTTAAACAAGAATCTACAGGTACTAACAAAGTGGTTGCAATTACTTTAGGAACCGGTTTTGGAGCTGCTTTTTTAGATAACAAACTGCCAGTGACACAAGGAAACAATGTACCGGAAAATGGCTGTTTGTGGGATAAGCAATTTGAAGACAGTATAGCGGATAATTATTTCTCGACAAGATGGTTTTTAACACAATACGAGAATGTTACCGGCGAAAAATTAAAAGATGGAGTGAAAGAAATTGCCAGTATTGAAAACGATTCAACAAAAAAAATATTTGATGAGTTTGCAAATAATTTAAGTGCTTTTTTATCGCCCTATATTATTGATTTTGATGCTGACTTATTGGTGATAGGCGGAAATATTGCAAAATCATACCGTTTGTTTTTACCTAAACTGCAGGAGAATTTTAAAAATAAAAATATTAATTTATCCGTTAGTATTATTGAAAATACTGAAGAAACAAGTGTTTTAGGATCAAGCTATCTTTTTAATGAGGTTTTTTGGGAAAAAATAAAAGCAGAGCTGCCTTCTTTTTAGATTGTTAAATTAATTTATTACAAAAGTATATATGAATATAGGAATTTCAAATCAGGATAGTAAAGCAACGGTGTTTGGAAAAATTAGAAGTGAAATTGAAAAATATAATTTTACTATTATAAATGAAGACCAGACCAGACCCTGGGGAGGCTTTTTTGTAATTGATGAGGAACAGGCAAGTGATTTTATTTCTAAGTTCTTTTCACACTTAAGACTTGACGAGGTGCAAATTACTAATAAGTTAAGTCCTAAAATATTAGTGGTAGCACCGGAAAAAAGGCTATCCTGGCAATACCATTTTAGAAGATCAGAGATCTGGAAAGTTGTTGAGGGACCCGTTGGAGTAAAAATAAGTAATACTGATATTGAAGGAGAGTTGAAAACATTAAAAGACGGTGATTTTATTCAAATGGATAAAGGGGAACGTCATCGATTAATTGGTTTGGATTCATGGGGTGTTATTGCAGAAATTTGGCAGCATACAGATCAAAATAATCCTTCTGATGAGGACGATATTGTTCGCCTTCAGGATGATTTTGGCCGTTAAAACAAGTTTGTTTTTAAGAGAAGTAAATAGAAAACTAATAAGGATTTTTAATAAATGTTTAAATTACACAAAATTAGATTTTAACAGTAAACCATAACTTTACTATATTTGAACCAAATTGTAGTTTAAAATTTAAAATGATTCTTAAATGAAAAAAAAACCTGTTTCTATTAGAAATATAGCCGACGAACTCAAAATATCAGTTACAACGGTATCTTTTGTCTTAAATGGAAAGGCAAAAGAAAAGCACATTTCTAAAGAACTTACAAAAAAGGTTTTAGATTATGCAAAATTAATAAACTACAGGCCAAACCAAATTGCACAAAGCCTGCGTACCGGAAAATCAAAAATTTTGGTTTTTATGGTTGAAGATATTTCAAATAACTTCTTTTCTAAATTAGCCCGTATTTTTGAAGATATTGCTTACGATAAAGGATATAAAGTGATATTCTGCAGTAATGAAAATGATGATGAGAAATCTAAAGAACTTATCAGTTTGTTTAATTTCCGTCAGGTTGACGGGTTTGTTATTGTGCCTTCACCAGGTTTAAAAGATACTATTGAAGATTTAATAAAAGACAATATACCGGTCATATTATTAGACAGGTTTTTTGAAGGATTAGATTGTAATAGTGTTGTCGTAAATAACGAAAAAGCTTCCTTTGACGCAACACAGCATTTGATAGACAATCAATTTAAAAATATTGGTTTTGTTACTATTGCCCCAGATCAGACTCAGATGCAGGGCCGGCTTTCGGGATACTTAAAAGCAATAAATAAAAATGGCTTAAAACCATATACACTCGAAATTCCTTATAATGAAGTATATAAAGGAAAAGGAAAAGAACATATAAAGAATTTTTTTGATGCCGGGACAGATTTAGATGCTGTATTTTTTGCAACCAATTATTTAACACAAACCGGACTGGAGATTTTTAAGGAAAATAAACCCTCTTTAATTAACGATCTTGGGATCATATCATTTGATGATAATGATATGTATAAAATTTACAGCCCAACAATTACATCAGTTTCTCAGCCTCTAAATGATATAAGTACTAAATTAATGGAAATTATGTTGCCTCTTTTAAAGAAAAAAGATGTAACAGAAACAGTTCACAAAGTCATGATCAGTGCAGACCTTATTATTCGCGAATCTTCATTAAAAAAATAATGTTTTTTTAGAAAAATCACTTTTTAAAAACTTATCCTCTAATCTGATAATCAATCTCAAATTGATTGTCAGATTTTTTTTATTATAATATAATTTCTAGCTTGTATCAGGCTTTAAAGCATTAATTTCTTCTTTTCTTTTAATTAATTTTCCTTAGATATTTATAACGTTTTCGCTGGGTTTCATTGAATTATACTCAAATTATGACCCTATTTTAACGCATGCTTTATAAAATTAACATTAAAATTATATTTAGTAAAAAAAGTTTTGTTTTACTAAAACGTTTTAGTATGTTTGCTATGAATTAGTTTGCTTCTTAATTGTTTAGCTTTTGATTTTAGGATTTACCGGAATCTTTTAACCTTCAAAAAAAGCTTAATTATTTTTTGGCTGTACTTTTTTAATGATAGTTTTTTCAATTTTTTAAAAGCTGTTATCCGAAAAGTTAAATATTAATTTAATTAAAACTAACCTAAAATTTTTATGATGAAACAATCAAATTGCAGAAAGAAAAGAATGCTTCTCATGCGTTTTTTTCTTACGAGTATTCTCTTTTTTGGCGGATACCTTTATTCGACCGCCCAAAATCAAAAAACGCAAGTTACCGGAATTATTACCTCAAAATCAGACAACTTATCACTTCCCGGAGTATCCGTTGTTGATGTAAGTGATCCAAGAAATGGAGTTAATGCTGATTTTGATGGGCGTTATTCCATAAGTGTAAATAGCAGTACTACAACTTTACGATTTACGATGCTGGGGTATAAAACTGTCGAAGTAAAAGTAAATAACCAAAAATCTATA
>CBFGNY010000275.1:0-4717 GCA_965650235.1 uncultured Flavobacterium sp.
TATGAAAAATCTCTCCTGTTTTAGTATTGATAATTTTTCCTTCTATACCATTTAACCCGGTTCCTTTTTCGAATAAATAATTATATAGGCAAACAGCAAGCCACAATCCTCCTTCTAAACTGTTCTTCATATAAAAACTGCGATGGAGAATATATTGGTACTCCTTATTTTTACTCAAGCTTCTGATTCTGCATTTTGTAGCATAATTTAATCTTTCCTCAGAAGGTATTGCCTTTAAAAAATTAAAAAACTCCAGTTCTAAAAGGTGTCTTTGAAAAAGATCATCGGGATGGATGCGCTTATAAATATCCTCTTCCCAAATAGAATTAATTGTTGTAAATCCAGATGTATGAATGTTAAAAAAACTACCGAAATCACCAGCAAAAACATAGCTCTTGTTACTCGCTAAATCTGACAATACAGCTACCGAATTGTCAAGTTTTACGTAGGCCTCCATCATTATTATAGCCTCATTTAACGCTTCATTACGCTTTTCGGGGCTATCAATGGATTCAAAAGAAAATTTATCTTCTAAGTTTGAGATTGGATTCATAACTATCATTCATTAATTACACTGCTAAGTTATACCAAAGGTGATTAGAATGAGTTTAAAAATGGTTATATATAACTATTGTTGTAAAGCACTTAAATTACATTCTTTGTAAATCATTAATAAAATTCAAATTTAAGAAATCATGAAGAGAATTCACTTAGTTTTAATATGTATATGCATTATGGCTGTAAAAGGAAATGCTCAAAAATTAACTGCAATGAACTGGCTTAATGAACCAGCTGATTGGGAAATAAAAGATAACAAACTCACTATGCAGGTTACACCTCAATCTGATTATTGGAACAAAAGCCACTACGGATTTACAGTTTACGATGGGCCTTTTCTATATACCCAGAGAAGTGGCGAATTTGAAGTTGTTGTAAAAATGAGCGGTGTTTACAAGACCCGATTTGATCAGGTATGCCTTATGCTGCGAATAGATGAAAACAATTACGTAAAAACGGGTGTAGAATATGTAGATGGAGTTTATAATATTAGTACTGTTCATACTATAGATAAAAGTTCCTGGAGTGTTATAGGCTTAAAAGAAAAACCTAAAAATGTATGGATGAAGGCTGTACGCAGACTAGATGCCCTGGAGATTTTTTACTCTATTGATGGGGTTAATTATACGATGACTAATACCGTTTATTTTCCTGAATTTAAAACGGTTCAGGTAGGGATGATGGCTGCAAGTCCTGATGGAAAAGGCTTTACAGCTACTTTCGAGGATTTCAAAATTACACACCTTCCAGATCAAAGACGTTTAGAGTGGTTAAAAAATAATCAATAGTTATTTACAGAATCAACTACAACATGCAACTGCTGGACCCGATAAGTTCAGCAGTTTTTTTATACAAAATCAAAATATAGAGTAAGCTTCAATAAAATCTTCGTAAATATGTATCACACCTTCCCTCTTTTTTGTATAAGCAGCATAACCGCTCACGCTCTAACTTTGCCTCATTATTAATGATATAAAAATAAAAATGAGCAAAACAATTTTAATCACAGGCGCATCATCAAATATTTTAAAATCATCCAATCTCAATTTTAAATAAAAACTGAAGTTGGGGATTTATCCAAAAAGATTAGATAATCTAAACAGGAAGAAAACCTGTTTTTTTGACTCATTGAATTGACAATTTTTGCATTGAAACCTGTATTATTCCATATTATTCACAGCATTTTCAAGTTGAATCCGCGACATATCAAAAATCCTGCTGTTGGCGGTATTCCATGCTACAGATAATTCGGTGCAAGCCAAAACAACAGCATAACTAGCAGTATATTTTTCGATGATAGCAATATACTCCTTTAGCAGTTCTTCGGTTTCTGTTTCCCAATAGATATTTTTACGAACAGCTTCTATTATACTTCTATCGGTCTGAGAAGGAAGGACTATTGTAATTAAACTTTCACTAAATATAGCTTTTAAATAATCAGATTCCATCATATAGAGCGATCCAAATAAAACGATTTCACGAATTCCATGTTCCTTTAATCTCGCAATAGTAAGATGCACAGGATGAATAATAATTGAAAGAACACTTAATTTATCGACAGTTTGATGAAGCGTAATATTTGGGATTAATATTGCATCTACCATTAATTTCTGCAATTCTGTTAAATATTCTTCTACCAGACATTCAAGTTTTTCCGATGTTTCAGGAAGAAGGTTATTTACTATATCAAAATCAGCGTTCCACAATTTAAAAGGGCACGTACTGTAACCTGCCTTTTTTTTGTGGTACAGGCGGTTCAGCTCTTTTATGTAAAAAATTGTTGAACGGCTTCCTAATCCTAATATGCCGAGTGATTTTATTTTCATTTATATATGTTCTAAGACATAATTGGCAAAATACTTTTTACTATCGGTAATTCTGTCTCTAATAACAAATGCTGTTTTTTTCAGAATTTTATCTAAAATTTCATCATTATATTTTCGGGAAATCTCGGTCAAAATTTTCTCTCCTTTCGCGAAGTGAAATGTCTTGTTTAGTTTTTTTACTACAATATTTTGTTCTTTTGTGCTAACTAAAAAACTCGTTGCAATACCTTGTTTTTCATCATACTCTGGCTGGTGTTTAAAATTTTGAATATCAAAATCGGCATCGAGTTCCCGATTGATACGTTCGAGTAAATTAAGGTTAAAAGCAGCAGTAACACCTTGGCTGTCATTGTAAGCAGGTAAAACAACAGAAGATGGTTTTATTAAATCTACGCCTAAAAAAAACTTATCACCCAAACTTAAATTTTCGCTTAAATTAAAAATAAATTCTTTCGCTACAGCATCAGGCATATTGCCAATATTTGATCCTAAGAACAAGATAACTTTTGGATGCTGATTTTCCTTTAAGGATTCTAAAACTTCAAAATAATCACCCTGCTTTGTGTGTACAGAAATATGTGGCATTTCCTTATTTAAATCTGATTCCAGATTGTCTAAAGCATTTTGGGAGATATCAACTGGCATGTATGAAAACTTATAATTTTTCCCAGATAATTCTTTTAAAAGTTCTTTGGTTTTCATACCATCACCAGCACCAAGCTCAATTAGTTCAAAATAAGTATCCGGATTTAATTGCAATGCTTCAATTATCGAAGCACTTTTGCTTTTAAATATTTCGTATTCTGAACGGGTTACATAATACTCAGGCAGGTGCATAATTTCGACAAATAGCGCATCTCCTTTTTTATCATAAAAAAACTTTGACGGTAAAGATTTTAAAACCTTGCTTAATCCATCATTTACTTCTTTTTTGAATTGTTCTATTACACTATTTTGAGATTTTTTTTTATTTAAAACTACTGAATCTTTCATAATTAAGGATGCTATTTTTTAAGTTAAACTAAAAATACAAAAGGTCATAGTGTGTTGTGTTACACTATTTTCGAATAATATTCTTTTTAAAGAACATGATTATACAATACAAATACAAAAAACTAAAAGGCAACGCCATAATAATTAACAAATTACTGATTCCATTTAGAAGCTCATTAGTTCCAAGGCTTGTAAGTCCCAAGGCTGTAGCAGTAATTATTATGCCCCAAATTATTTTATGATTTTTGGAAGGATTTTCATTACCGTTATCGCTAAACATTCCCAACACAAAAATGGCCGAGTCAACTGAATTAATAATAGAAATGGCTACAAGCAGGCCAGTAATAAGAAAGGTAATTTGATGGAGTGGAAAATGGGTCAGGAAAATGAATAAAGAGGTAAATAAATTATCAAATTCTTTGCTGTTGCCGCCGTCAATAATTTCAAAAGCAGAAGTGGCAAATATCGAAAACCATATCGTTGTGGCTAAGGTTGGTACTAAAATCGTAGCAGTCAAAAATTCTTTAATGGTTCTTCCTTTGGAAATCCTTGCAATAAAAATTCCAGTAAAAGGAACCCACGCCAGCCAGAAAGCCCAGTAAAAAACCGTCCAATCCTGTGTAAAGTTTCCCTTGGCAGCATAAGATCCTGCGGCAAGACTCATTTCAAAAAAATGAATAACATATTGATAAAAAGCGGTAAAAGTCTGCTTGATAAAAACGTTGAATTTTAGAAAAAATGCTACGAAAAGCATTAGAATTATTGAAAAAGCAAAATCAAAGTCAGCTAAAAATTTAATCATTTTCGTGATTCCGGTCGAAGCTGAATAGGTAGCAAAAGCTCCCATTGCAAATACGCTACTTAATAAAAACCAGGTATCAAGTTTTACATCAAAAGTATAATTTAGTCCGCCAACCAGTTGTGCTGTTCCCAATCCTAACGAAGCAATGACCCCAGTTATAGTAATCAGCACGATAAAAAGAGTGGCACCAAATTTCAGATGATTATTTTTGAGATTAGGAACTATGGCGTGCAATACATTAGGTGCTTTCTCAATATATAGATTATAAGCCACTAACAATCCAAACAAACTATACATGGCCCATGGTGTGAAACCCCAATGAAAGAAGGTATACTGAAGCGCTGTTTCTTTAGGATTTGCGGTAATAATGGGACTATTATTAAAATAATAAACCGGTTCCTGTACCGCTCTGAGTAACAAACCAGAACCCATTCCTGTACTGTATAATAAAGCAATCCAGCTGAAATAAGAATAATCGGGCTGTTGTGATCCTAATCTTTTATTTCGGACAGGAAAAAAAAGGATTACCAGGGAAGCA
>CBFGNY010000276.1:0-4708 GCA_965650235.1 uncultured Flavobacterium sp.
ATTTATGAAAAGTCTGGAAAAATATATGGTAAAGTTGTAGATATACTTCGTGCTGATCATAAAAAAGATGTATGTTCAAAATGTGAGGGAACAGAAAAAAACAAACCCATTATAGGGATGATTATCATAAGCGGACTTAAAAAAGATGGTTCTGAATATAGTGGGGGAACAATCTTAGATCCTACAAGCGGAAAAAAATACAAGTGCTACATTACACTTGACTCTGCTGATAAATTAAAACTTCGGGGTTATGTTGGGATTTCAATTATGGGAAGAACGCAATATTGGACAAGAGTAAAAAATTAATTTTTTATGCAAAAATCAGCATCGGTAATTTTATTCTTAGCGGTACTATTTAATAGTTTTGGACAATCTGAGAATTCGCCATTGCAAATAAGTCATCTTACAGGTGACTTTTATATTTATAAAACATTTCATGATTATAAGGGAACACTGATTTCTGCAAATGCTATGTACCTTGTTACAGATAAAGGTGTTGTTTTGTTTGATGCTCCCTGGGATAAATCACAGTTCCAGCCTTTGCTCAATACTATAAAAGCAAGGCATAATAAAGATGTTATAATGTATTTTGCGACACACTCTCATGATGATCGGGCAGGAGGATTGGATTTTTACAGACAAAAAGGAATTAAAACTTACACCATAAAAACAACAGATAAAATTCTTAAAGAGAATAAAGAAAAACGAGCCGAATTTGTAATTCCGAATGACACTACTTTTACTGTTGGACAACATGTTTTTGAGGTTTATTATCCAGGAAAAGGACATGCACCGGATAATATTGTAGTTTGGTTTGAAAAAGAAAAAATCCTTTACGGAGGCTGTTTTATCAAGAGCGCTGAAGCAAAAGATTTAGGATATTTGGGTGATGCAGATGTGAAAGAATGGGAAGAATCGATTATAAAAGTAAAATCTAAATTTAAAAGTCCTAAATATATCATAACAGGTCATGATGATTGGAAGAATCTGACATCGTTAAACCATACTTTGAAAATGGTTCAGAAATACAATACTGCACAAACTTCAGGTAAAAAATAATTCATCAATTTTAAAATAATTACATGTTTTTTGTCGAAGCTGTTTTACCTCTTTCTTTAGCCAAAACTTTCACCTATCGTATTTCTGAAGCCGAGTTTCATTTTATTAAAAAAGGAATGAGGGTAGCAGTACCTTTTGGTAAAAACAAAATTTATACGGCTTTGGTCATTGATATACATCAAAATGAACCCAGTTTATATGAAGCCAAAGAAATTCATCAGATATTAGATGAGAAACCAATTGCAACCGAAACTCAAATCAAGCATTGGCTTTGGATAGCAAATTATTATATGTGCGGAATAGGCGATGTGTATCGTGGTGCTTTTCCAAGTGGATTATTATTGGAAAGCGAAACGATTATTTCGCATAAGGCAGATTTTGTTGTAAATCAACATAAACTTTCTGATGAAGAATTTTTGGTTTATGAAGCGTTACAGCAACAGAGTTCTTTGAAAGTTCAGGAGATTATTTCTATTTTAAACAAAAAGAATATTCTTCCCGTTCTCCAAAAATTGATGGATAAGGGTATTATTGTTTTAGAAGAGGAGATAAAAGAAAATTATAAACCCAAATTGGTTCGATATGTAAAATTACATTCTAAATACGAATCAAAAGCTGGTTTAAGTGAATTGTTAGAAGTGTTGAAAAGTGCTAATAAACAAAAAGAAATTGTTTTGGCATATTTTCAAATTAGCGCTTCGGAAAAAAAACCAATTACGGTTAAGAAATTAACTGAAGTTTCAAATTCGACTTCGGCTGTTGTAAAAGCATTAATTGAAAAAGAAATTTTTGAAGAATATTATCTGCAACACGATCGTGTTTCTTTTGATGGAAAAGCTTCAGAAAAACAATTGTTGTTAAGCGATGCTCAGGAAACTGCTTTTGCAGAAATTAAAAATATTTTTTTAGAAAAAGAAGTTTGTCTGCTTCACGGTGTTACATCAAGTGGGAAAACAGAAATATACAGTAAGCTAATTGAAGAATATTTAGAGACAGGAAAACAAGTTTTGTATCTCTTGCCTGAAATTGCACTTACGACACAATTGGTTTCACGCTTAAGACAGCATTTTGGAGATAAAGTAGCTGTGTTTCATTCAAAATACAGTAACAATGAAAGAGTAGAAGTCTGGAAACAAACACTTGAAAATTCAGATAAGGCTCAAATTATAATAGGAGCCAGGTCGGCTTTGTTTTTACCTTTTAATAATTTAGGATTATTAATTGTTGATGAAGAACATGAACAGACTTTCAAGCAAACAGATCCGGCTCCGAGATATCATGCCCGCGATTCAGCAATTGTTTTGGCTAACTTTCATAATGCCAAAGTTCTTTTAGGATCTGCAACCCCAAGTATCGAAACCTATTTTAATACTCAGATTGAAAAATTTGGTTTAGTCACACTTACGGAACGTTATAATAATGTCAGAATGCCCGAAGTTGTTTTGGTTGATCTAAAAGACAAGCATTTTAGAAAAAGAATGACAGGGCACTTTAGTGATCTTTTAATTGAAGAAATCACAGAAGCTTTGTCTTTAGGTGAGCAGATTATTTTATTTCAAAACAGAAGAGGATATTCACCGATTATAGAATGTTTAACTTGTGGTCATGTGCCTCATTGTCAGCAATGTGATGTGAGTTTGACTTTTCATAAACATAAAAATCAATTGAGATGTCATTATTGCGGATATTCAATAGCAAAACCAACACATTGCCATAGTTGTTCGAGTATTGATTTGACTACTAAAGGTTTTGGGACGGAACAAATTGAACAAGAATTGATTTCTCTCTTTCCGAAAGCCAGAACAGGAAGAATGGATCAGGATACAACCCGCGGTAAATTTGGTTTCGAAAAAATTATTGATAGTTTTAAAAACCGGGAGATTGATATTTTAGTCGGGACACAAATGCTGGCTAAAGGATTAGATTTTGACAATGTAAGTCTTGTTGGAATTATGAATGCTGATAATATGCTGCATCATCCTGATTTTAGGGCTTTTGAGCGCAGTTTTCAGATGATGACACAAGTGTCGGGAAGAGCAGGAAGATCTGAGAAACAGGGAAAAGTTATAATTCAAACTTATAATCCAAATCACAATACAATTCAGCAGGTAACAAATCATAATTATATAGGTATGTTCAAGGAGCAGTTGTATGACCGGCAAATTTATAAATATCCACCTTATTTCAGAATTATAAAACTGACTTTAAAGCATCGTGACTTCGATAAGCTCAAAGAAGGGGCTATGTGGATGTACCAGGTTTTAAGCCAGAACCTCAATATGCCAGTTTTAGGCCCGGAAGAGCCGGCTATTAACAGGATTAGAAATGAATATATCAGAACAATCCTGATTAAAATTCCTCAGAACGTGCCATTAGGAAGTACAAAAAAAACTATTCAGAAAATGTTGAATAGTTTTGAAGCAGTTGCTCAGTATAGGGCTATAAAGTTAATTATAAATGTCGATTTTTATTAAATCATGACGAGGTTGATAGCGCTCTTACCAAATCTTCTTTTTTGTTTCGGCTAAGAGGAATCTTTGTAATGCCAATTTCTGCAAATTTACTATTAAAGCGTTCAACTTTGTCAATGTTAATAATATAGGACTTATGAACACGAATAAATTTTTCTTTTGACAAATCATTTTCAAAAGACTTCATGGTTGATAGGACTAAATTACTGTCATCTTCTGTGACAACTCTTACATAGTCTCCAAAAGCTTCGATCCATTTGATTTTTGCTGTAAAAATTTTAAGTCTCTTTAGGTTGCTTTTGATAAAAATATGTTCGCCTTCTTCTTCTTTTACTTCTCTTTTAAGTATATGCATGTCAATTGCTCTTTTTACAGAAGCATTGAAACGATCAACTGCTATAGGTTTTTGAAGGTAGTCTGTAGCATCATAATCAAAAGCTTTTAAAGCATATTCAGCTTTTGAAGTAATAAAAATTATTTGTGGTTTTGATTTTAAGCCATCAAGGAAATCAAATCCGTTAATAACAGGCATTTCAATATCTAAAAATATTAAGTCAATATTATTCAAAGAAATACAGCTTTTTGCCTCGATTGCATTTGAAAAGTCTCCTATTAGGTGTAAGCCCGGGTGATTGTTGGCTAATTTTGCAATTATTGCCCTCTGTATAGAACTATCATCTACAACAACACAATTTAGTTTCATAACAGTTTAAAATTTTAATAAAATCAGGTAGCATTAGTAAATGTATTACTTTTTTGGAAAAAAAACTAAGGAGGAAGTCTGTTTTTTGTATTTCAACGAATAAAAGAGAAAAAATATTGGTTATTCAAAAATAATGGTTACTTTTGCACCCAATTTTAACAAATAAATATTGTATTTATGAATCATTATGAAACTGTTTTCATTTTAAATCCCGTTTTATCTGAGGTTCAGGTAAAGGAAACAGTAACGAAATTTGAAGAATTTCTTACTAGCAGAGGAGCTGAAATGGTATCGAAAGAGGATTGGGGCCTGAAAAAAATGGCTTACGAAATCCAAAACAAAAAAAGTGGTTTTTACCATTTATTCGAATTCAAAGTAGCTGGAGAAGTTTTAATTGCTTTTGAAACTGAATTCAGACGTGACGAAAGAGTTATGCGTTTCTTAACTGTAAGTCTTGACAAACACGCTATTTCTT
>CBFGNY010000277.1:0-4667 GCA_965650235.1 uncultured Flavobacterium sp.
TTAACCATCAAAAATGCAGAATTACAAAGATACAATGAACAGCTTGAAGCCTTTAGTACTGCTGCAAGTCATGATTTACAGGAACCGCTTCGCAAAATTAATATGTTTTGCAAACGTGTTCTTGAAAATGAAAAAAGCTTATCAGAATCCGGTCAGCATAATTTAGAGCGGGTGATATTTGCAGTAACTAATATGAGTCAGTTGATTGCTGATCTTATTGCCTATTCGCGCATCAACTTTATAGAAAAAGAATTTAAGAAAACGGATCTCAATATTCTTTTGAAAAAAATAATTACAGATATTAAGGATACTATTCTAGAGAAAAATGCCATAATCACAATTTTGCCGCTACCGAAGTTAAATGTTATACCGTATCAGATACAACAGCTTTTTACTAATTTAATCCTAAACTCTGTTAAATACACAAAAGAAGGCACTATCCCAGAGATTAAAGTTGAAACAAAACAGCCTTCAACTGAAGAAATACTTGAAATTGGCGGAAACAAAAATAGCAATTATCTAAAAATTTGCGTGAGCGACAATGGAATTGGTTTTAATCAGGAATATGCGTCAAGAATTTTTGATCCTTTCTATAGATTACACAATAACGACCAATACCACGGAAGCGGCTTAGGCCTGACCCTTGTCAAAAAAATTGTTGCCAACCATAATGGATTTATAACAGTTTCCAGTAAAGTAAATCAAGGCACAACGATTTATATTTATTTGCCTTTATAAATTACCTAATGAATATCAGTAAAATGCCCCAAAAGTTAAACACTAATTTGGGGCATTTTTTTAAGTTTTTTTATCAAGAGAGCCGGTTTTAATCGGTTTTTTAATATGCTGAACAACTGACTTCGCTTTGAGCCAATATTCTATAATTGTGTTTATGATCTTTTTAAACTCAACATAATCATAAGGCTTGACAAAGTAACTCTGCGTAGGAATCGAATACGGATCAATTACATAGGTCTGATTAAAAGATGTTGTAAAAAAAAGATACGGACAATTGAACAGCGTTCCTACATTATCAAGGTTTGTTTCTATCACTTTATGATTCATAACATTCAATAAAACAATATCCGAGAAGATAAGAAACGGCTTAATTTTATGCCGTAATAGATGATTACAGGCAGTTTCGGGGTCATTAAAATAGATCACCTGATTTGGGTAATTCAATTCAGAAAAAACCTCAATAAATAACTTACGATCTCCCTGCTTATTCTCAATAATTACTATGGGTCCCTTTTTATTCATAAGTTATAATTAAATTTAAAATTCTATTCGTAATAAATTCTTGCTGGTTTTACCCTAAACAATAAAATTACTTAGCAAATATTTTAAAATACTGACAAAAAAACTTACAAAATAACCACCTCCGATTATATAATTTTCATCCTGAACTTTAAAATTCATAAGGTTTACATTGCTTTTACTCATCCTTAAGCCAAATTATAAATGACTGATAATTATATAATTACTAATACAAATTCTATAAAAAGAACCTTTTATTTCATATTAATTTTGACTTAATTCTTTAAGATAAACCTTAAACTATTTTACTATGACAACACAAAACAAGGAAAATTACGGCCGGGATGTTCGTAATTTTCATCATCCGGAAGATGACATGAAACCATTTTCAGAAATAAATAATTCCATGGATTTAGAAAATGAAATTTCTACAAGCCACGAAAGTGATCTTGATGATGAAGAAATTGTAAACCAGGACGATGACATCATCAATAATGAAGATGATGATGAGTTAAACAATAAATTTTCTGATTCGGTAAAAAGAAGTAACGAATATCCTGCGGAAAATTATTTGGATGAAAAAAATCTGGATAATACTTTTTATGCTGACGAATGGGAAAGTGGGGATGGCGAAACAGACCCAAAAGATCCTGAAGAAGATTTTGACGAAAATTACCGTGATTCAGACGAATTTGCCACAGACAGATTAAACAAAAAGCAGCTGGACCTTGAATATGACCTGTCTGAATTATAACATTTCATTTGCTGAATTAGATTAAAATCTTCCAAAGGACTGAACAACCATAGTTTTTTGAATGTCCTAGTTGGTACTCTACTTTTTAATAATAAAGACAAAAAAACACAGAAGGATTATGCTAATACTTCTGTGTTTTTTTTGAAAGTTTACTAGCAGTTTTTTACAATTGCTTGCGAATAGCCTTTATTTGAATATACTGATTGACGGTTAATTAGATCTATATTCTCGTTTGTAATTGTTTGAAAAAAAACAAATATCTTTACACCACACAGGCCATATTTTAAATTAATAATTACTTTTCAATGTCTTCAAAATATTTCATTTTTTTCATTTTGGCACCATTATTTTTTTCTTGTGATAATAATGATGATGCTAATCCTGTTGTTGATACAAATGTTACTGATCCCGTTTTGACTGAAATTAATAAATTGAGGGTAACAGGCTGTAAATGCGGTGATGAAGAGATGCCGCCAGTCCCTGAATTGGTCAGTAACTCAATATTAGCTCAGACTGCAATCAATCATGCCCATGATATGAATGTGCGTAATTATTTTTCTCACATATCCCCAGAAGGTACAAGTCCAATACAAAGAGCCAGCAAATTAGGTTATACAGGTAACTCCGTAGGAGAAGTGATTGCCAGAAATTATGATAATCCTGTAGAAGTTGTAAACGGATGGAAAAACAGTATTGATCATTGCAAAGCCATGATGAGCAGTGATTATATCGAAATGGCGCAGGAAAATCTGATAAGGTGTGGGTGGCTAACTTAGGGAAATAATCTATTTTTGATTTTAGTCCTTTTCTCATTATTAATTCCATACCTATTGGTTTGCCGATGTATTTGGCTTTTTGTTTTTCGAAATTAGTAAATAAGATATTGAAGGGTGTCTTTTTTGAAACTTGCCAAAGGGACGTATCCTGGTGTTTTTTGAGCATTCACAAATGCTACTGTAATTAATGTGAAGATAAATGAAATTAGGTAATTTTTCATGATTCGTTATTTTATGGCTAACAGTCTTTTTTGTAAATGTTGTTTTTTTGGGTTGTATCATACTAGCCATCATGGTCGTTGTCAAACATGAATATTCTCAAAAACAACAAACTACAACTTTTTTAGGGTTGTAGTTCATGTTGCTCTCTTTTTTGGCTACAAGCAATAGCCTAGTTGTATCTAATGCCTGGACTAGTCTGTTTTTTTGCTGTAATTATTTTAATAAGCCTCAAACCATCAAGGTTTTGCAACAATTACTGTCCAATTAAAATCTGTTGTACTACAATAAGTCCCCATTTTAAATTCTGTTGGATTTATAAACTCAATATAAGCACAACAACCTTTTTCATAAAAAATATATTTCCCAGTATTTTCCATACCTACTTTTGCAGGATCAAAAGAAGTATCAACACAGTTATTATCCGACAAATAATATTTTTGTGAACCTAAAACCTCATCCTCAACATAATGTATAATTTCGGTATCTGTAATACGCATCGTTGACTTTAAACCTTCATTTAACACCCATGTTTTACTTTTTAAAAAGTCTTTTGTAACTGATGTTTGAGCTTGTGCATTGTTGTTTAAAACGAATAGCATTATTGTGGTAATTATTGTAATTGCTTTCATATTTGTTTTTTGTTATATTATTTTTTTCCTTTTATTATTGTTGAATACGAAAATCCCATATCTGCAGGCGGTACTACTTGTGCCTTGCTTAGTGTGGGGTTACGCTATGCCAGCCATCATTGTTCGTTATCAAGAACAATAAAACTAGTCTTCTCTAATTTATTTTAAAAAAAACCTTGTTAACATTAATTTGTCAACAAGGTTTTAAAATTATAAAATAACTACTCTAGTCAGCAAGCCACACGAAAGGATTCGGCAGCAGGGGATTGCTTTCATGTTTATTTCTGTAATTATTTTCAACAAAAAACAAACTTTAAGGTTTTGCAACTATTACCATCCAGTGAGGTCCAGTTGAAGTATTTGTTCCTATCTTAAATTCTGACGGATTTATAAACTCAATATATGAACAATTACCTTTTTCTTTAAAAATATAATTTCCTTTAGAGACTAAACCAACCTTGGCAGGGTCATAAGAAGCATCAATACAGTTTTTATCAGACAAATGATATTTTTGTGAAGTAAGAACATCATCTTCTAGATAATAAATAACTTCCGTATCAGTAAAGCGCATCGTGGCTTTAAAACCTTCGTTCAATATCCATGTTTTGCTTTTTAATAAATCTCTTGTAGCTGTTAAATCCTGTGCCTGTGCTTTATCGTTTGATAAAAACAATAGCATTATTGTGATAATTGTTATAAGTGCTTTCATGTTTGTTTTATTATAACTAACACCAAACCATCAAGGTTTTGCAACAATTACTGTCCATTCAGATCTTGTTGGACTATAATAAGTTCCCATTTTAAATTGTGAAGCATTTATAAACTCAATAAAAGAACACTTATCTTTTTCATAAAAAATATAATTCCCAGTATTTACCATACCTACTTTTGCAGGGTCAAAAGAAGTATCAACACAGTTTTTATCCGACAAATAATATTTTTGTGAACCAAAAAACTCATCATTAATATAATAAATAATTTCGGTATCTGTAATACGCATCGTTGACTTTAAACCTTCATTTAACACCC
>CBFGNY010000278.1:0-4647 GCA_965650235.1 uncultured Flavobacterium sp.
AAATCGAATGTTTTTCGCAAAAAGAGCAAGGTCAACTGCATTTTTTACCCTGTTCTTCATTACTATATTTACATTATTATTAGATGCGAATTTCTGCTCTAAAAACTTAAGTGTCGGCTTGTTATAAAAGTCGCTGGCTTTAATAGGCACCCCAATGGGCTTTCCCTCCGTGTCAAGTATTCGATATACAAGTCCATTTGTCTTAAATACTCTGGAGTTCTCGTTTCCGCGGTCAGCCATTACATTATATAGCTGCAATACTGCATTCAATTCCGAAAGACTGGTATATTTATAGGAAGATAATACACCGTCAAGCACTGCAGAAATTGCTTTTTTTGATTGTATCCGGCCATAACTGACCTTTGATGCAGCTATAGGTTTAAGTGTAGAATCACTATTACTTTTACGGCCTTGTGCTTCTACAAGCCCGAAAGATTTCTCAATCTCCTTTCGGGCAGTTTCAGATTGGTTCCGACCAATATTGTGCATGTCAATACGGCTTCCGTCCGGCTTCACTTTTATGGATACCAGATGGATGTGCGGGTGCGCTGCATCGTGATGCTGGTATACCAGATAGGGCTGCTCTGCAAAGCCAATTTTTTCCATGTAAGTATGTGCAATTGCAATTAATTTCTCTCTTGATAATGTACTTTCAGAAGGATCAAAATTCAGTGAGATATGAACACTATTGCGCTTTACATTCTCATTTAAGGCATTTTGTTTGAGCAGCCTGTTGAGTCTCATTGAAACATTCATCTGCTCCAGATCAACAGGGTAATTTCCTTCCGCGATACACTGTGCAACACCTTGTTTTACTTTGTTTTCATTATAATTAAAAACATAATGAACAGAGGATCCTGTCTTTATGATTGCAACCATTTTTCAGAAATTTTTTGAGTATATTTCTTTATCTCTTCAATCTTACCCAGCAGTATTTTCTGTTCCAGTTCATGGCTTATAATCCAGGTGCGAAACTCAGGAATCTGGTTTAGGGTGTGCAATCTTTTTACCGCCTGATTTAAGTTATTTCCTATTGCTTTAAGTTCATTTCGCAGGCGGATAATTTCGCCCATAAATTCGTCAAGGGACTCATTTCGGTAATTGGTTGTTATGGTTTTATTAAACAGATATTTGCGGATATATTCGCTTAATTTCCTGCAGGTTGTAGCTTTCCATTTACGTTCAATTTTTTCGTACTCTGCAGGCGTAAAACGCAACCCTACAATACGTGTTCTGTTTGAATTTTCTTTTTCCATCTTCTTTCCTTTTCATTAATTTCAAACTCTCTTTCTCTTTCCAGTGTCACTGCCCACGAGTTCCGAGTACAGGGCAGCCAGATTCGGTTGTTTAACAACCGGACATCTGGCCGATTGCAGGAACGTGGCGATCTTTCAGCTTTATTAATGTCTTTTTAGGGTTTCGGCATTTTCTGAAGTATACCTTAAATCCAATCACAATAAACTGCCTAAAGCAAACATTTACAGATTATTTCTAAATCTGTACGAAGTTAGGCAAGCTTTGCCTATTGAGCCTATCATGGACATATTATGTCCATGATAATTAAGAAGCCTATATATATCTTTGTATTAATAAATATTAATTTAAAGACGTGAAATTATGATGACAACAAATGATGTAGCAAAGGTTTTCGATACTATATTTAGTATCCCGGGCATGAATGAAGTAGTGAAGATGGATTTAAAAATTTCACGGAAGAATGTACTTTTATTAAACCATGTAATTGAACGCGGGCTCGCGGCAAAAGGTGATGATAAATCATCGCTCTTTTTGACAAGTATTCCACAGGAGAATCTTCAGGAATTAAAACAATTTGGAGATGAATTTCTTCACAAAGCCGGACTCATAGAATTCAGCGAAAAACTCAGTACACTGAGCGATACCGGAAAGTAATTAAAGTTAAAAAAATCAATTGATGCCAATAAACAAATATTGTTTATTGGCATCTCCTTTTTATGCTGGGAGGCAATCTTATTTTTTAACTAACAATTGAATGCTATTGAATAATCTGTGCCTGTTTTTGATAACAACCAAAATAACAGATCATTGTAAATTTGTCTTAGTTGTAATCAACAAAATACATGATCCTATTGGATGCTTTTTAAGATTTACAAAAGAGTATAGAGGTCCTATCAAGTCCTAATAACTCATCAGGAACTTTTCAACTAATTACTTTACCTGAAGTCATGGAATTAAACAAAAACATAAGAACAATTACCATACAAATAATATGTCTTTTATACGTGATGCTATTTGTTTATGCAGCTGTGAGCAAATTATTGGATTTTGAGAATTTTCAGGTGCAGCTTGGACAATCCCCATTATTGAGTTCTTATGCATCGTACGTATCATGGATGGTCCCAACTCTCGAGCTCTTAATTGCGTTTCTACTCTTTGTTCCGAAATTCCGCAATTATGGTTTGTATGCCTGTCTCTGTTTGATGACTATGTTTACGGCATATATTTATATTGTCCTGCATTACAGTTCTTTCGTTCCCTGTTCCTGTGGCGGAATTTTAGAGAAAATGAGCTGGAATGTTCATTTAGTCTTTAATCTTTTCTTTGTTGGAATAGCGGTGCTGGGAATAGTTTTTAGTCATCGATATAAAACGGAGAATAATAGTCTAAAAAACAAATTGTCGCCAGCTAAAACTATTCCTTTTTCGATACTATTAAGTATATTCTTTGTTATAGCTTTATTTCTATCATCTGAAGAAATTATGCACCATAAAAATCCATTTATCAGACGCTATATTAAGAGATCAGTACACCTTGTACATTCCACAGATTTAAAATATAATTCTTATTATTTCTCAGGCAGTAGCACAGGCAAACTGTACTTGGGCAATTACACAACACCTTCTCAAATTTTATCGATCGATACCTCATTCAAGTTTCAGCAAAGAAATAAAATAGATCTTAATGGCCACCGTATTGCCCTTGGTGCCATCAAAACTTTAGTAAGGGAAAAACATTTTTACTTAATGGATGGAACTGTTCCCTATATATATGCAGGCAGCACTGAAAACTGGAAGATTACTTCTCATTTAAAAGAGCCTCCCCGTTTTACATCAGCGGAGCCAATTGATAAATCAACTTTTATTTTTCGAAATAATAGCGGGGTCAAATCTGCTAACATTCTTGGTACATATTCAGCAGAAAACGGCACTAAAATCAAGTATGCGCCGGATTTATTAATACAGCAGATTGACGGAATTTTTGATACCGATGGCATGCTGCTGTACAGCAATAAAATGGAAAGGGCTGTGTATGTGTATTTTTACCGGAATGAAATTATAGTAGCAGACAAGAATGGAAAATTAGATTACTGCGGCAAGACCATCGATACTATTTCCAAAGCAAAAATTAAGGTAGCATATCTCAAAAACGAAACTGTACGTAAGATGTCCGCTCCGCCGGTTATGGTTAATTCCCAAAGCACTCTGCATAACAACCTGCTGCTTGTAGAATCAAAAATTCCAGGACTTTATGAAGATCCTGCCATCTGGAAACATGCTTCGGTTATTGATGTTTATAACATTAGAAAAAACAGTTATATTTTAAGTTTTCCCATTTTTGAAATTGGAGATGACAAACTTAAATCTTTGTTTTTAACCGATAGACATTTGTATGTTATGATCGGTACAAAACTATTGATGTATGAGCTAAGGGAAAACCTTAAAAAAGAGATGGAAACTGATTAACAGACATCCATAAAAATTTACAAAAGTATACCGGCCGGTACCAGGAATAAGATCGAACACCTGTATAAAATAGTAGATCATTTTAACCTTAATACATATTATTATGAAAACCACATTTTTAAAATCGACAATGCCCTTTGCACTAGTTGCAGTAATGGGAATCTCAGGTGCTTTTTTGACCACTTCAATGCAGAGTGCTTCAAAGGCTGCCCCTAAAACTGGATATATAAACAGCGCTCAATTGCCCTGTAATGTTCCGGTAAGTTGTAACACTACACCGAGACCTCAAATCTGTCAGGCCAATGGACAGCAGGCTTTTGGAAAGGATAATAACTGCCAGGAGGTTCTTTATCGTCCTAATTAATCAAAGGATGCTTAAATGCAATGCAGTTCTAAAAAAGAACTGCATTGTTTTTTAAATAATTAATTAACTGCCTCTTCTGGCCATGTAACAGACTGGTCATTTTTAAGGTAATAATCAAACCATTGACTGATTCTGCGACTAAGATTTATTTGATTTTTTTCTTTCATTAAAATATGCTTTTCATCAGGGTACAAAAGCATTATTGAAGGCTTTCCCAACCTTCTCAGGGCCATATAAAATTCCACACTCTGTTGCCAATTGACATGCCAGTCTGCTTTTCCAGTCCATAATAAAACAGGGGTCTTAATAGAGGTAGCATTGTTAACAGGAGAATTTTTTGAATATAAGTCCGGATCCTCAAAAGGAGTTTTTCCCATTCGCCACTGCTGGCTTTGAAAACGGCTCATATCAGAAATATTCAGGTCCCAGCCTACAGTCAGATAAAAACTGTTAAGATCTGCAATTGAAGCGCCAGAAACAGCTGCAGCAAAAAGATCTGTCTGGGTAATTATAAAATTTACCTCATATCCTCCGAAATAATGTCCCATCAAACCGATTTTT
>CBFGNY010000279.1:0-4625 GCA_965650235.1 uncultured Flavobacterium sp.
TTTATGGATTTTTTCTTCAGCACCTAAAATTTTGGTTTCATATTCTTTTAATTCCTCGGTAATATAACGTTCGGCATTTACCAGAGTCTGTTTACGAATCCATTCTTCCGGAACTTTATCTTTATGAGTGTTTCTAACTTCGATATAATAACCAAAAACATTATTAAACGAAATTTTCAAAGAAGAAATTCCGGTTCTCTCTGACTCCCTTCTTTCGATTCCTTCCAAAAATTCTTTTCCGGAAGTTGAAATAGCACGCAACTCGTCTAATTCTTCACTAATTCCTTTTGCAATCGCATTTCCTTTTGAAATAGCTACCGGCGCATCCTGATTTAAAGTGATTTTGATTTTCTCTCTTAATAAATCACAGGCATGCAAACTGTCTCCAATAATTTTAACTGCTTCCTGCGGACTTTGCAATGCTAAAGTTTTAATTGGAATAATCGCATCCAGGGATTCCTTCAAATAAACAATTTCTCGAGGCGAAACTTTTCCTGCCGCGATTTTAGAAATCAAACGCTCTAAATCTGAAATTTGCTTGATTTGATACTGAATGTCATGTAAAATCTCAGGATTTGATTTCAAATACGAAACCACGTCATGACGTCCCTTTATTTTATTACTGTCTTTTAATGGTAAAGCCAGCCACCTTTTTAGCAAACGCCCACCCATTGGCGAAAGCGTTCTGTCGATTACATCCAACAGCGTAACTGCATTTGGATTATAACTGTGATATAATTCTAAATTTCTGATGGTAAAACGATCCATCCAAACGTAAGCATCCTCAGCAATACGCTGAATAGCTGTGATATGCTGCACCCGATTGTGCTGTGTTTCGGACAAATAGTATAAAATTGCTCCGGAAGCCACAATACCTTCTCTAAGTTCTTCTACACCAAAACCTTTTAAAGAAACGGTTTGAAAATGTTTTGTCAAAGTTTCTAAAGCATAATCTTCTTTATAAATCCAGTCTTCTAAATAAAAGCTATGAAAATCATCTCCAAAAGCAGCTTTAAAATCACCTTTGTTATTCTTAGGAACCAGAACCTCACTTGGATTAAAATTCTGCAATAATTTATCTATGTATTCTGCATTTCCCTGAGCTGTTAAAAACTCTCCTGTTGAAACATCCAAAAAGGAAATTCCGATATTTTTATTAGCGAAATAAACTGATGCTAAAAAGTTGTTTGATTTAGATTGTAAAACCTCATCATTTAAAGAAACCCCGGGAGTTACTAATTCAGTAACACCACGTTTCACAATAGTTTTTGTCATTTTTGGATCTTCAAGCTGATCGCAAATGGCCACACGAAGTCCGGCCTTAACTAATTTTGGCAAATAGGTATTAATAGAATGATGCGGAAAACCTGCCAAAGCTGTTTCGGTTTCAGAACCTGCTCCTCTTTTAGTCAAAGTTATGCCAAGAATTTTAGAAGCTCTGATGGCGTCCTCTCCGAAGGTTTCATAAAAATCACCTACTCTGAAAAGCAAACATGCATCAGGATATTTTCTCTTGATTTCGTTGTACTGTTTCATTAAAGGTGTTTCTTTCACCACTTTTTCTTTTGCTGCCAAATTATTGTTTTTTAAATAAAATTTTACGTCAGCGAATTTATAATATTTTGAAGTAATAAGGAAATCCTTCAAAAATTAAAATATTTTTAAGGTATTTTTATGCTGACATTTGAGATTTTTACATAGATTTGTTCTTCATTAAAACAAAGACTCTTAAAAAGATGAAAAAAATAATTTTATTCGCTATGCTAGCTGTAGCTGGAATTACAGTTTCTAATGCTCAAAGTACAAAAAAAGCTGCCACAGCTAAAGTTGCTAAAGTTCAGGGAGCCGGAATGGTTTTTGAAAACGAAACAATTGACTACGGAACTATCGCTCATAATGCTGATGGTAATCGTCAGTTTGTTTTTGTAAACAACGGAACAAAGCCATTAATTATTACTAGTGCTCAGGGATCTTGCGGTTGTACTGTACCAACAACACCAAAAGAGCCAATCGCTCCGGGAGCTAAAGGTATTATTGGTGTAAAATATGCTACTGACAGAGTTGGTGCATTTACAAAAACGGTAACTGTTTCTTCTAATGCTGAAGGACAACCAACAAAAACACTAACTATTAAAGGTACTGTTTTACCAGATCCTGCAAAAAGCTAATCTGAAAAACAATATTAAATAAATCGAAAAAGCTTCCTTATCTTTGGAAGCTTTTTTTATGACCTGAATTCGAAAACCAATGAGAAAACTTGAAAATAGCGAACTGGACAGAAAAACAATTGATGATTTTAAAAAATCAGAAAAAACACCTCTAATTATAATATTAGATGATATTCGAAGCCTACACAATATAGGTTCTGTGTTTAGAACTGCCGATGCTTTTTTGATCGAAAAAATAATTCTTTGTGGCATTACAGCTACTCCTCCTAATAAAGAAATTCATAAAACCGCTCTTGGTGCTACCGAAACTGTTGCTTGGGAACACCATGAAAATGTATTAGAAGTGATTGAAAACCTTAAGAAAGAAAACGTACTCACACTGGCCATCGAGCAGGTAGAAAGTTCTATTTTTCTTCAGGATTTTACTGTTGAAAAAAATCAAAAATACGCTTTAGTCTTCGGAAATGAAGTTTATGGCGTGGCGCAGGAAGCAGTAGCTATATGCGATGGCTGTATCGAAATTCCGCAATTAGGCACTAAACATTCTTTAAACATTGCAGTTAGTACCGGAATAGTTGTTTGGGATTTATTCAAAAAAATGAATTGGCAAAAAAGCTAATAAAACTATAATTCTTCAATAACAATTCTTATACTTTAACACTATAATTTAAATATATTTTTTTATTATTATAAAATTGATATTTTTATAGAATGAAAAATATCAATTTCTTAATAATATCAATTTTGTTTTATGTTTTAAGTTTTAATCAGATTTATGCAACTGAAGAAATTAAGGATTTTGAAAACACCATAATTTCTTTAAAAAACAATACTTTAAAATCAAATAAAAAAAATCCTTCAAAAAAAATATCTTTTGCAATTGACCCACCTGTAATTAAAGCTCAGGGAAATCAACTTTATTGCCCACAAAATAGTATAAATATTGTAACTGGTATTAGTATTACACACGATGCTACAGAACTGGGGACACAGGCAGTTTATATACAGATTTCTTCAGGATATTCTAATGGCTTTGACAAACTTGAACTTGCTAACCCAACGCTACATTCTTCTATTATAACAAGTTGGGATATTACTGCCGGAAAATTAAAATTATCAAGTCCGACAGGTGTTGATGTCTTATATTCCGATTTTGAGTCTGCAATCAGAGATGTTATTTTCTCAAACTCTTCAGCTACTGCTTCGGAAACCAAAACTTTTTCCATAACCATTGGTCAGGCAAATTATTTACCATCAACCGGACATTTTTATCAATTTATCCCTAACATTGGCATTACCTGGACAGAGGCAAAAGCAGCTGCAGAAGCGTCTACCTATTATGGCCTCAAAGGATATTTGGCTACTATTTCAGCTGTTGATGAAGCAAAATTATCAGGCGAACAAGCTTCTGGAGCAGGCTGGATTGGCGGTAGTGATGCAGAAACTGAAAACGTCTGGAAATGGGTTACAGGTCCCGAAGGGCTTGCTAATAATGGAACGGGGACTATCTTTTGGAATGGTCTTGGTAATGGCAGTACCCCTAATTTTGCTTATTGGAACACGCAAAACAACGAACCAAACCAGGCTGGAGATGAAGATTACGCCCACATTACCGCGGCAGGTGTCGGAATTCCGGGTTCCTGGAATGATTTATCTAATACGGGATCACTGATTTCCGGAAATAATTATCAGCCAAAAGGGTATATTGTAGAATATGGAGGAATGCCTGGAGAATTACCTTTAGAAATTGCCGCCAGTACCCAAATTACAATTCCGGAAGCTACAATTACTGTTCCCAATCCAATTTGTGATTTAGGAACCGTCACTTTAAATGCTACTTCAAACGCCGGAACAATTAATTGGTATGATGCTGCTGTTGGTGGCAATATACTGGGAACAGGAAACACATATACAACTCCAACAATAAACACAACAACAACTTATTATGTAGATGCAGGCTGCGAAATAAACCGAAAAACAGTAATTGCTATTGTAAATAAAACTCCGGATACTCCAACCGTATCCTCTCCTGTTTACAGGTGTGGCACAGGAAGCGTAACCTTACAGGCAACATCAAATACCGGAATCATCAATTGGTTTACAACTTCAACAGGCGGAACAAGTATCTATACAGGAAGCAGCTTTATTACACCAAATGTTTCAACAAATACGACTTATTATGCTGAAGCCTCAAATAATGGATGCATAAATTTAAATCGTACTCCGACAAAT
Source organism: uncultured Flavobacterium sp. (assembly GCA_965650235.1). Taxonomy (GTDB): domain Bacteria; phylum Bacteroidota; class Bacteroidia; order Flavobacteriales; family Flavobacteriaceae; genus Flavobacterium. The sequence goes on from CBFGNY010000279.1 coordinate 4,401, forward strand.
ATAATTGTATATACTCCCCCTGTCGTTACTGACGAGGAAGTCATTTTATGTGAAGGACAAACCGTGACTTTAGATACTAAAATAAGCGGACTGACATACAAATGGTCAACAAGGGAAACAACACAAACCATTTCTGTTTCAACTTCAGGAAATTATAGTGTAGATGTAACAAGTCTGAATCCTGAAAACTGTACCAGCACAAAAAACATAACTGTTATTGAATAT
>CBFGNY010000280.1:0-4529 GCA_965650235.1 uncultured Flavobacterium sp.
GTCCATTGGGCAATGGCATTTAAACCAATATTACTTTCTAATGCAGAGGTGATCCACCAGCCAATATTATATTTTTCAGCTAACATAATCCATTCGCTAGTTCCTCTGAAACCACCAACAAAACTTGGCTTCAAAATGATGTATTGAGGTTTGATTTTTTGCAAAAGTGATTCTTTATCTTCTAAAGTGAACACGCCAATGAGTTCTTCATCCAAAGCAATCGGGAAAGGTGTGTTTTTGCACAGCTCTGCCATCCTGTCAGTGTTATTTTTTTGGATAGGCTGCTCTACACTATGTAGTTCGAATCCAGATAATTGATTTAATTTATCTAAAGCTTCATTTAAAGAAAAAGCTCCATTAGCATCAACACGAATTTCTATTTGTTCAGCAGTGAAATGAGCACGAATAAAGCGCAATAATTCAAGTTCTTTATGAAAATCTATGGCGCCAATCTTCAATTTTATGCAAGTAAATCCCTGAGCTAATTTCTCTTCAATTTGCTCTTTCATAAAAGCTTCTTCACCCATCCAGACCAAACCATTTATAACAATCGATTTGGAATTATTCGTGAAATCGGAAGGAAATAAAAGGTATGGATTTTCGCTTTTCAGCGATAAAAAAGCCATCTCAATTCCGAATTGAATGGATGGAAATTCTAATAATTCCTGCCACAAAACTTCTTCACCCAAATGAATATTTTGGCAAACCCAGTTTAATTTCCCTTCATAATCCTCTCTGTCATCAGCACTCAATCCTCTTAAAATACCACACTCTCCTATTCCTTTTTTACCCTCTTTTTCAAGAATTATAAACCAGGTTTCTTTCTCGGTCATAACACCTCTTGACGTTCCGGAAGGGCGCTTAAATTCGAGCATGTATTTGCGGTAAGTTGCTTTCATATATGATGTGTTTTTAAACCATATAAGTGATTATAAGAAAATTTAAGCTCTGCTTCGGGGCAAATTTTAAATGAACTTATAATCACTTATATGGTGAAATATTTTTTTAATTGTACAATTTCAAAACCCTTTCAAAGTCTGATGACGGTAATCCGGCTTTCTGGAAAAGAGCGAAATCCTGTTTGGTTTTCTCTATCCAGCTTAAACTATCGGTTACGTTTTGAGACTGGTATTTTTTGTAGATTGGTTTTGCCTGACTATAATCGTCGCTTACTAAATAAGCATGCGCTAAATTTAGTTTTATCAATAATTCGGTATCGTCTAATTTTTCGCCTTCTTTTAAAAGCTTAATTGCTTTTCCGTATTGTTTGGTTAAAATATAGCTGTAACCAATTGAGCTATAATCGAGTACTGTAGCTTTTCCTGCAGCAATTATAGTATTCAATTTAGGAATAGCTTCGTTGTATTTTTGTAATTTTATCAAAGTATTTGCCTGAGTCCGCAAATCATTATACACATTTTTTGAAATAGCGGCATCATTATAACATGCATTTCCAAAATCTTTGTAAACCTTGGTTTTTTCTATTGCAAGTAATTTTTGATATTCACCATAGCGATATTGCTTCATGATTTTATCCAGAATACAAACGCAAAAATCATCAGAATTGGCCATTTTTTGAGCCATTGTTGAGGTTTTACACAAGCTCACAATTTCATTCTTATTGTCCTGATTCCAACCACGATTAAGCTTTGTGTCCACCCATGGCACGACTTCTAAAACTATTTTTTGTTTTAATAACCAATTTTTGCTTTCAAAACCAAACCAAATTGTTGTAGTATTTGTTTGCAGACAAGAAGATTTATCGAGTGATAAACGTTTGGCATCCTTGCTTACAGGTTCCGTCTGCGAATGACAGGCGTCATTTACTTTTCCGGTATCAATGTATTTTTTTGCATTCGCATCCGAGGTGAAAATGGCGTAAGTGCATTTGTCATCACCAGAGATTTTTGACATTATTAATACTGCTCCTGCAGAACCCTGGCCTATTCCGTATGGGTCTGGAATAGCTTTTAGAACAGAAACCAAACTATTGGCCATTTGCTGATTTTCGTCTAAAAGTGTTATTCGGTAAACAATTTCAGTAGTACCAACGGGTAAATCTTCGGTTTTGATTGTTATTCTGTCACCAGCAGAAACGATAATTTCTTTTGTAGTAGCGCGTTCCTTGTCCCAATACCCATCTTTTTGCGCAAAAGCATTATAAAAAGAACCAATTAAAAACAAAACAAATATTTTCTTCAAATTCATCTTTTATGGATTAACACGTTTAGCCCTGATGGGAACGGCATCCTTTTGTGGCGGGGTTCGCCACAAAAGATACAGTGGACAGCAGGAAATAGCTTCTCAAAATTCAAAATATCAATAGCAATGTCAAAATTCAATTTCAATTTCAATGCCAAAATTATAAAAGGCTTCGACTTCGCTCAGCTTGACATTTTTAACCTGAAACATTAAACCTGAAACTAAAGATTCATCAATCCGGTTCGTTCATGATTTTCTCACGATACTTTTTACCGATTAATAAGGTCATTTTTAATTTATAATCGTCAACCAGCCATTCGCGGTAGTTTTTACTGCATTGGCTTAGGCATTTTGCATAGCGTTTGATACGGCATTCGATATCATCATCAAGCTCTTTTGCTAATGATTTTGCTTCCTGCAGCGTTTCGGTATTGTCGACACACATTGCTGCGTGTTGTTCTAATGATTTATCCAAAACTACTTTTGAACGTAAATTTTGCTTGATGATTAGTTTGTGTTCTTCATCAACATCAAAAGTAACATCAGCAGTTTTGCTGAATTTAGCACGCAATTCAGGTGGCATGCTGTATTTGAAATACAATTCGATTTCGGTATCATCACGCAGGTTTTCTAAGTAAAACTCCGGTGATTTAAAAATATGCTGCCAGTTAACCGGCTCACTCCATAATCCAAAACGCGCTGCATTATTACCCAAATCGATAACTGTAAACTCATCCTTACCAGGTAATTTACGAGATCCACGACCAATCATCTGGTAGTATAAGGTCAGTGATTTTGTTGCTCTGTTTAAGATAATGGTTTCAACTGTTGGTTCATCAAAACCTGTGGTTAAGATTCCGACAGAGGTTAAAATAGCATCCGGAGTCTTTTTGAACCAAGCCAAAATATCCTTACGTTCCTCTGCACTGCTTGTATTATCAAGGTGCCTGATATCATAACCAGCTTCTCTAAAGGTTTCATAAACGTATAAAGAAGTATGAATACCGTTGTTAAAAATCAGAGTCTTTTTACCCAATGAACGCTCTGTATAAGCATGCAAAAGTTTTTCCTGCATGATGGTATTGGTATATAAATCATCAGATGATTTTACGGTGTAATCTCCGTTGATCCCTACTTTTAGAGAGGTTAGACCTACATCATAGCTGTACGTTGTAGCACGCGCCAAAAATCCTTTGTCTATCAACGAACTAATCGTGTCACCCACAATAAGTTCATCATAACTCTGGTGCATTGGTAATTTTATATTTGAACTCAAAGGAGTTGCCGTTACTCCAAGGATAAAAGCATTTTTGAATGAGTTTAATAATTTTCTGAATGAATTGTAATGTGCTTCATCAATAATAACCAAACCAATGTTATCAAGATGTAATTTCTCGTCATTAATACGGTTTTTCAAGGTCTCAACCATCGCTACAAAGCATGAATAATCGTTTTGATCGGGTAATTCTTTTACTTTACTGTTGATGATTTTATTGGAAACACCAAAACCTTTCAACATTTTTGAAGTCTGCTTACAAAGTTCAATACGGTGCGTCAGAACCACAACTTTTTTATCATTATGGGCTAAATAACGACGAACGATTTCAGAAAAAATCACAGTTTTTCCACCACCCGTAGGCAATTGATATAATAAATGATGTTGGGGAGGAGCATTATCTAAACGTTCAAAAATAGCGTCAATGTCGCCTTTTTGGTATGCATAAAGTTCTTTTTTCTCTTCTCTTTCTATTTCTAAAGTGTTTTGAAGCATGTAATTTTTGGGTTTTTGCAAAAATACACCTAAAAAACAGTTTATCATCTTATTTTATCTTAAAATAAATATTTTTTTTAAATAAGATTTTTTATGAGAAACGCATTTAAAGATCAATTTTGTCCAAAATTGCTTCAAATTCATATTTATTTTTCCATTTTTGTTGAAAAGTTTCTTTTTGGATGGCAATAATTCTTACCTTAAATTCATTCAAAATTCTATTTGAAATCACAAAATTTACCGCCTGCTCAAAAGAATTCAGCATGCTTTTGTAGAACAGCTCTTGTTTTATGAAGTTCGCAGATGAATAGGTTTGTGCAATTTCAATATTGTAAAGCATAATATCGGCAATTACAAAAGGGTCAACTCCCAACGAAATAAAATGCCTAATGATTTTTTGTGCTACAGAGCGACGCATTTTTGCTTTCGGACGCCATTTTGCACCGGGCTTTTTTATGGGAAAGTATTCATGTGAGATTTTTGTCTTGCTTTCCTGCAAAAGCTTATCTTCTTTCGGATTAAAAACAAAATCATAAAAGACTTTTACAGGACTAAA
>CBFGNY010000281.1:0-4525 GCA_965650235.1 uncultured Flavobacterium sp.
TTTTGTTTGATAAGGGTGGCTAAGGGCTTATTTGTTTCTTTTTTTAATTTAATCAGGTCACCGTCAGTAGTAATTCCGGTTCCCTGAGTTATTGTTATACGATCATAATCGGCATTGGTTGAAACCTGAAAACCGCAAACAATTCCGGTTCCGGTAAGGAATATTCTGTTCAATCGATTTTGGTCATCAAAATAATCAATACTTTCATTGAGCTGATAGTGTGTTAACATCTGATCTGCTACATAACTATGATAATGTCCTGTAATGGTGGTAAGCTTTGTTGCCATGACCTTGTATTTTATATTGTTCCTAAATTTGTTCTTCCTAAAACTATTTTTCCTGAAATTTCTTCCTCTTCATCTTTACAATTGTACAATGTTCCCGTTGGATAAACAGAATTTAATTTTGTTAATGATTTAATGAATAGTGGTAAAGCATCTTGTTTATTTTGAGTTTTGTCCATCAGGAATTTTTTGAAATCCTTTTCAAAATCCATAAGGTCATTGTCTTTAGGGGCAATATGATCTTTTCGATAGCCAATCCAGCATATTTTACCCAGGATATGCGACGGAATTTCCTGTCTGATTATATCTTCGGCAAAATTCCTAAAATCAACATCTGCAAAACGATACGTATAACCTGGTAAGACAACGCTGATTTTAAAGGAGTACGGATTTGGTAAGCAGCAATCTTCCGAACAATCGTCGATACAAATTGGCATATAATATTCCTCACCAATTCCTTCACCGGGGGTGGGAACCAAAAGAATATGTTCTACCAGAAATATGCCTTCATCGCTGAACTCTTCCTTGAAAAATTTCAATAGATCCAACATGGCCGCTTTTACTTCTTCCAATGTTAAATAGAGTTTGTAATGTCGTGCAATGATTCGGTCCGGATTGTCAATATCATCCACAAATTCCGGATTGACAATGTGAAACGAATATTTGTGCGTGTCTGACTCTATCACTTCAAAAGTGTCCATAACCATATCTTTAAAAGCAATCCCTTTCTCTCTGTTTTTGATGAGTTTCTCAAATGCGTGTTCAATTTCCTTTTCGCTTGTTTCGTATATTTTCAGGATTGAAAAATACATTTCATCTATGGCAGACGATTGATTTAGATAATCTTCTGTAGCAGTAAGGATAATTTTATTCGCACTGTTTCGGATTCTCCATCGGAACATATTCGGGAGCACACCGGGACTTGGATCATAAATCTGAACAAACAAATTAGAGATATTTTTTCTCCTGATGCCACTTTTGCCTGTAACAGGATTTTTATCGCCTTTGATTCCTAATAAACCGGCGATTCTATTTTCTAATCCAGTCACATTAAACGTATTCCACAAGTTAGATAATGGCTGATTGAAATAGTTAAATCCACTGCCTCTTTGACTGCTTATTGTATCGTAATTGATTAAAAAAGCAGACTTGTTCTGCAGTACAATTTCGTCAGCTGAAGCACCATACAAGGATTTCATCAGGAAGGCATATTCTGCAAACCGTTCTGCAAACCGGGCAATCAAATGATCTTTCATCTGATTTTGTCTTTTGATAGAATCGTCTAAATGGCCAAACAAAAACTCATCTAGTTTTTCCTGGTCTGACGACAGATAAGCTTCGTTCACTATTTCCTCAAAACCTGTCATATCTGTAATAGTTTGAGAAAAATAAGTATTTGAAAGCTCATTATTTATCGAAAGTATTTCTTTGATATTGCTGAGATGTTTGAAGTAACTGGCCAAAATCTGATCAAAAAACAACAGGTATCCTTTCAATTGTTTGGCTTTGGCTTTTCGTTCAGCACCTGCAGCTTCAGACAAACCGATTTCTCCTATTCCGTAATTTTCCGGAAAGTTATTGGTAATGCTGCTGTAAAAATCCGATTCTGTAATTTTACCCTGAGGCAAAGGAATGTCGCGGTTTTTGGCTGCTTTTTGCTGTGTATAGGCGAGATCTTCTTTTAGATCTTCCATGTATTTTTTTGCTTTTGTTTTATTAACCGTAACAGGCAGAACTCCTTTACTGAAATTCAATGTGCTTTTATGGCAAAGACCTGGTTTTTTATTAGGCGGTATACAGATATTCCAAACGCTTCCTTCGCTTTCAATCAATTCGCAATTGTTGAGCGAAATGTCTCTGATAACTTTTACACCTGCTACATTCATGATGATTTGCATAATGTCAGAAAGACGCACTTCGGTTCTTAATGATGAATTTTTTAATTCGTTGGTATCGATAAATCCGTTATCTAAAAACGGCCCTTCATAAATCTGATCACTGGAAAATCCCTTGTCAAACATTTCGGCAAGCGAATAATATCTGATGGTTGGCGATAAGTATTTTTCGAGCTCCAAAGTGATTACTGCATGAATATATTCTTCGTCGGCTTCGGGGTCGATTTCAATTAAGGCACAAACAGCAATGGGTTGAGTTTCTATTTCTTTTACCTCCAGAATGTCTTCGCAAAGGTTTGTGTTTGCGTGAAATTTTTCGATGATTTGAGTTCTAAGCAGCTCTTTTTCTACCGGGTCATTTTCATCAAAATCAACTAAAATATTGTAGTATCCCTTGATTTCTGTTTCTTTAATAAATGTTTCCAATGTTTCGCTGAAATCTTCCTTGACAAGCGAAATTTTGCCTTCCTTACAATTGATAAATAATTTTTTGGAAGTTTTTTGCAGCCAGCAATTCTTGATTCGTTTTGGGTCGGTATCAATTAAAATTTTTCGATAATCTAAAGCAGTAACCGCCTGTGTTGGTAAAATTTTAGATGCCGAAAAAAACTGTTTATCAATAGGGTTGGAGTTGTTACTCAATAAATCTTCAATAGGCAGATCGATTCTCATGCCCAGATCGGTAATCGCATAACAAAGCACTTCCAAAATGGTAATTCCCGGATCGTGTGTGTTATAATCTGTCCAAAACTGACTTCCTAATGATTCGATGTATTCGATTCCTTTTTTGCGCAGGAAGTCAAAGTTCATGTCATCACTGGAACTGCTGTTTTTTGGGATGCTGATATGTTGGTTTACAGTTGACATTCTTCTTTTGGTTCTATGGTTTTAACAGTACATTGTTTGATATCGGTACTAATAAAATGATTTTTAGCAGACACTAAAATTGATTTTGGATTGGATGGAACTGCAACCTTGTCTGATAGTGCTCCATTTTTAAGCAGTTTTACATCCTGCAGAAAATCAACGTATCCTAATTTTTCAATGTAATTAATCAAAGAGCTGGAGTGAATGTTGACTCCAAAAGTCACCGGAATTTTTTTATCGAAAGCCCAGGGAGATAAAAACCTGATAATATCCGTATTGAGTTCCTGTGAATAAAAATTTTCATCAAAACCGGTCTTGAATTTTACTTTTAGATCGATCGTAACTTCTTCGTAATTTGGATTAATAACATAAGTGGTTACGTGCAGGGAATTCAGTTGATCCGTGTGATTTTTAATCTTGTTGAGCATGGCTGTACTTACACGAGGCTGGTAAATATCAAATACGTTTTTGTTTACCGTGTCCGGAATAACAACCAGTGTTACGTTACCAGGCGATTGAAATGATGTTTCAGATGTATGGTTCAGGCATTTCACTTTGTACAATTCGGGAAATTCCTGAAGGATGATATGCTCATAATCCCACATCGTAATAGCGCGATTTTTATGACGAAGACGTTCGCTGACCCTTCTGTAATAATCCTCGTTTGATTCTTCGGCTTTATAATCAAAGCTGTTGTACGGCTGAGAAACTGATTTTACATTGCTTAATCTTTGAATTAACTTCGAAATTGTTCCGGCTTCGAGCCCTGTTTTCAGATGCGATAAATCATTGGCATTGTTTTCAAAAACAGCCAAAACTGCCTGCGAATGAATCCCGGTTATTTTGCAGACTGCATCGTATTTTTTATGCATTTTGGCTTTAAGCCAAATATAATTTTTAGGGAGCAGGGTATTGTTTTGAGTCGCTTCTTTTGGTAAATTGAATTTGAGGATTCCGGACTGTAATAAATTATCAGTTTCATTGAGTAAAATATCCGAATATTCGAGAATACGCCATTCGTTATTGCCTAAAATAGACCATTCTATTTTTTGTTTTCCTGAGAAGGATGGCGTCTCCGGATTTTCGCTTCCTTCCAGCACCTGAAAAAGTAAAGTGATCTGTTGCAGTTCCTGTACATTTTCTAATCCGATAAACAATTCACCGCCTTTGCAATAGGTAGGAAACAAATACGAGTTTTTATCTTCTGCATACTGAACATTTGACTTTAAGAAACTGTGTTCTTCAGCATATCCGAAAGGATGAATGTGAAATAACCTGGCTTTGTTTGTATTATAAACTTTTTCAAGAGATTCCAGTCCGGTTGCTGTAAATTTAGTTGTCTCAGCGGCCGTGTAATTCAGTACCAAGCTTTCTGCTAACGGAGTGTAAGGTTCATTCGGAATTACGACATCAGGATTTTCGCTGGACAAAGCCAAAGCATATGTTTTGGAATATAAATTGTGCAGGAATGAAGTAGCT
>CBFGNY010000282.1:0-4523 GCA_965650235.1 uncultured Flavobacterium sp.
AGCACCGTATAAGTAGTATTAGAATCCATTTTCATGATCCAGCTCCAGGAGCCTATAGTATATTGGTATTCTTTGGAAGCCTGATACTTTGGTTTAACCAAATCAAAAGGAATTGGGGTTTCTACGATTGGTGCCAGCGTTTCTCCAATTGTAATAGTTCGCCATGGGGTTTCACCAATAAGTGGTATTCCCGGAGCGGTTGTTCCGTTTCCATTATTTTCTCCTGCCATTGGATATCCGATAGTATATAAACCTTTATCATTTCCAATTAGCCTGCTTGCGCAATAACCGCTGTCAACACCTGTCTCAGATATTAAAACCCACCCATTATTCTTTACTTTAAAAAGGCATGGAAAGGTATACCCTTCCCCCATTCCGTTTTTTCCCATTGGGGCATCTAATGTATACGATGTTTCATAACTTGGGGCGGTTCTGGCAAAACCTGTCATGGGCTTGCTTTGCGGACAAAGAAAAGTCGTTGTTCCTTCAGGCAGCATAAAACCAGAAACTTCTTCCTGCACAACACACGCACGAGCCTCTTTTTGCGGATATACCTTATATTTAAAAGCTACATTATTATTGCTTACTCGAAAGACTACATCAATAGCATCTTTATTGTCCTTACTGAAGGACAAAACGGCCTCATTAGCCTCATAATGCACATTACTTTGCTTTATATTAGGCAGATTATAAGTTTCATCAATTTTATTTTGTGCTGCATCAGCTTTTAAACTTAATCCTGTTGTAAAATCACCGACATTGGTTTTCAGACCCAATGGCGAATTTTCTAAGAAAGTTTTTTCATTATAAGAAATACTATACGAAGGCATTCCGTTTGATATTGACACAGAAACTTTAAGTTTTCCGTCGGGACTTTTCACCACTGACTGTGCACTTAATTTAAATAAACTAAACAGACATAAACATAAAACATATTTAAAATTCATAACACGCTATTGATTAATTACTTTATTTTTTATTTCTGGTCCAAGTAAATGACATTGATACTGATTACTTTATAATTTAAAACCATCGTTGTTTGTAACAAAACAATTCTAATTTATTTTTATAATTGTTTTAAATTTCTTCTTTTATCAAAATTTGAGGAATTATTTAAATTTCCACCAATCCAAATTAAACAAAGATTCCCCATCCCCTTTAAAAACGAAAAAAACAGTATGCACACCTTTTGTTTTTTTAACCTTGCATTGAAATTCTTTCCATGTACTCAAATCTCCCGTACTTGTTATATCACAAGTCCCTATAAGCTGTCCGTTTTTGTCATCTAAGCGAATTTCTATTTTCCCTCCTTTAAGGGAAGCTGCCGTAACTTCAAATTTTTTCGCTTCTTTATTAAAGTCAACCTCTTTTACTTCAATAAAATCATTATTATCAATTTTAGTTACAAAGACCTCTTTTTGATTCTTTTTTTCAGATTTTACGCCTTCACTCCATGCCATAGTTTCAGCTTCAACACGTTTAAAAGGGTTTATTTTTCCAACAGCTTTTGGTCCGTCCTCAGACCAATAGGCCAATGTTTTTATTGTTCCGTCTTCCTTGTAAACTATCTCGTCCATATCTACCGAACGTCTTTCATAAAATGTAGTAGTTTCTCGTTTTAAAATATCATAACTATGTCCAAAACAATATGATTTTCCTTTGTAATAAATGATTCCCGGGTGATTTCCTCTTGTTTTTTCGCTGGCTTCGACCACCATCCCTTTATATTCCCAGGGTCCTGTTGGTGAGTCGCTCATTGCATAACCAATTCCTTCAGGACAACAAGTAGATGCATAAGACAAATAATAATGTTCTTTGTTTTTATAAACCCATGGACCTTCCTGATAGTTCTTCGGTTTTGTAGGTTCTTTAACAACTTCGCCGGAATAGGATATCATATCGGGATTTAGTTTCACATAATATAAATCAGGATTCCCCCAATATAGATAAGCCTGCCCATTATCATCAATAAAAGGATTTGGATCAATATCATTCCATAAGTGATCCGTTTCAATCAGGCGCTTTCCTAATGGATCTTTGAACGGACCATATGGACTATCAGAAACTAATACCCCGATTCCTTGTCCGTGCATTGGAGCATAAAGATAAAATTTACCGTTTCTTTCAATACTTTGGTTTGCCCATGCGCCTTTGTCTGGTTTTACCCAACTAAAATCTTTCAAAGAGGCTACTGCTCCATGCTCTGTCCAGTTGACCATATCTGTCGAGGTATAAAGCAACCAGTCTTTCATTTTAAAACCCGTGGCATCGTCTTCATCATGCGAGGTATATAAAAACACAGTATCATTATGTACCATTGGAGCCGGATCGGCAGTATACTTAGTTTGAATAATAGGTTTTTGCTTTATACTTTTTTGAGCAGTTCCACTAAAAACAACTAGTATAATCAGGCAAAGTGTTGCAATATTTCTTTTTTTCTTCATTGTTACTAATTTTTACTTACAACTTAAATGAAACTTCATTTCCTTTATAACTAATAACTTTATCTAATTTATCACTAGTTATATCTGATCTTTCCATGTTTACAGCTGCTTTTTCACTTTTAAATTTGCGTTCTTTTACAGCGATTAAATATAATTTAGACCTTTTCAGTATAATTAATTTCTTCTTGTGTTTTCCTCTTTATTAATAAACTGCATTAAAATTTCTTATTGAACAAATACCTTTGTCATTTTTAAATCTTTAGCATCAGAACTGGTACCATAATACACCTCATATTCACCAGGAGTTACATTCATTCCTCTACTATTAGAATCATAAAATTCGAATGAAGAAGCTGGTAAATCGATTGTTACTTTTTGACTTTCACCCGCTTTTAAATCAATTCGTTTAAAACCTTTTAATGTTTTTAAAGGACCGTCTGTATCCTTTACTTTTCGAACATACACCTGAACAATCTCTGTTCCTTCGCGTTTACTAATGTTTTTTATTGGGAAGCTTAATTGCGTATTTTCATTCTGTTTTATCTTCGTCTTACTCAGGTTTGCTGTACCAATATTGAACTTAGAATAGCTCAGGCCAAAACCAAACGGAAACAAAACATCTGTTGTATATCTGTAAGTACGTCCTTTCATCGAATAATCTTCAAAATCCCCTAATTTATCGGAGTTTTTATAAAATGAAATTGGCAGCTTACCGGCTGGATTATAATCTCCAAAAAGAACATCAGCAACAGCCTGACCTCCGGATTCACCAGGATACCATGCCTGTAAAATGGCATCGCAGCTTGCAGTTTCTGGTGTAAGGGCTATAGCAGAGCCGGAGCAGTTTACAAAAACTACTTTTTTGCCTGCAGCTTTAAGCTCTTGCAGACATTTTCTCTGCACCGCAGGAAGCTCTATATTGGTTCGGTCTCCGCCTTTAAAACCGGGATAAGAAACTGGCATTTCTTCTCCTTCAAGCAAAGTCGAAAGTCCGCCTACAAAAATTACGGTATCGATACCTTTTAATTTTTGAATTAATCCTCCAAAGTCTATGTCAAATTCTTTTCCAAAATCAAATTCAAGATTAGCCTGCCAGTTGTTTGACTGGGCGTAAAGAATTTCGATTTTATATTTTTTACCCGCTTCAACCGGAAAAGGAATATTACCGGGAACAGTTCGCCAGTTGGTATATTTTGCTATCGATTTACCGTCAACTAATAATTCAAAAGCTCCGGTTGCTCCGGTTTTAAAAACAAGGGTATCATTTGCTTTAGCTGAAAATTCTGTTTCATATTTTGCAGAAAACCCTTCTAATTTAACTCCAGAAGCAAATTCATGCTGACCGGCAGTAGTCATTTTTATAGAATTTACAATTTGTTGCGATATAACACTCTTTCCTTCTCTGTTGGGATTGTTCCAATAGGTCGCTTTCATACCTTTTTTTCCTTCAAATGAAATCTGGTCAAAATAAGTTTGATTTACCTTGTCTTCAACTAAATCACATGCTTTATCATACACTATTTTATTGGCTGTAACTTTTGATTCTATTCCGCTCTTAATGGTAATTGTTTTAACTGGAGTTCCGTTATAATTTCCCCATAACATAGGTTCATTATCAGCATTCGGACCTATAACTGCGATTTTGCTTGTCGCTTTATTTAAAGGAAGAATGTTGTTTTTGTTTTGTAAAAGCGTCATTGACTTTTGAGCCATTTGAAGTGTTAACTGTTGATGTTCTTTGCTATTAAGCACAGATGCGGGAATTTGAGCCCAGGGCACTATGGCGTCATCATCCATTTCGCCTAAATCAAAACGGCCAACTAATACGCGATGCAGGCTTTTATCAATATCGGTTTCTTTTATTAAATCTTTCTCAACCGCTTCGGGCAAATTCTTAAAAGGATATTTTTCCCAGACACATTCAACGTCAGTTCCTGCTAGTACGGCTTTTGATGCAGCATGCGTTGCATCTGACGACACTTTATGGGTGGTATAAAAATCTGTAACGGCACCACAATCTGAAACCACCAGATATTTAAATCCCCACTCATCACGCAAAATACGCTGTAATAAACGTGT
>CBFGNY010000283.1:0-4488 GCA_965650235.1 uncultured Flavobacterium sp.
TTGCAGGTACAACTATTCCCAATGGACAGGCCGTACTTTTTGTCTATACTAACGGAGCATGGAAGACAACATTAGGATCATCAGCAACAGCAACCAATATTTATAACAGTAACGGTACCCTTACGAGCAATCGTACAATAACAATGGGAGCTAATAATCTTACTATCTCAGGCTCCGGCAAGGTTGATTTTCTGGCTCCGGTTTTGGTAGGACTTCCCAAAGATACACGAATGGGCCTGGCAGTAGTGAATGATGCTGCCACTGGTGACGCTTATGGTCTGGAGAAAGTTTCAGCAGCACAGACTGGTACGACCGATGCGCTGCGTGTGTTTACATCAAATAATGGAACAGCACCTCTCGTTTTTGGTAAATATACGAATAGCTCTGCTTTTACCGAATATGGAAGGTTTACTAATGGGGGACTCTTTGGAATTGCTACTACTTCACCAACTTCTACTTTGCAGGTCACTGGAAGTGTTGCCAACAGCATCATAATTATTACCGGAAACCTGACATTAGATAACACCCATAAAACAGTAATTATTCCACTCGCGTCTACATTTACCGTTACGCTGCCCGTAGCACCTGCAGTACCGAGTCGAATTTATAGCATTGTCAATAATACAGTTGGTACTAAAACCATAGGTAGTTATATTAATTTAGCCGGGAGTTCAATAAACATAATCAACGCCTCAAGCTGTGTTGAAGTGCAGAGTGATGGTATTAATTGGTATCAGATACGATAATTTAACATCAGGTTTTATCATTCAAGGTCATAAATAAAATAATGAGTGGCATTGTTTTAATTATTTTATAGCTATTAAAAGATTTGTCTTTCCAATTACAAAACCTTCTTTTCATCTGAATAATCGTGAAGAATTCGCTAAAACCATGTGATAGATTTTCCATAAAAACCGGATGTCCTTTATTCTAATGGTATTTAAGTGTTTGTCAACTTGCTTTAATTTATTAGGCAGTGTTTTAACTCTAAGTATTTTAGAAAATCAGGATTTCAGAGCTTCAAATTCAGGTCTGATTTCAGGATTTTCAAAGTCGATTTTATTTTTGTCAATTATAAAATTATTTTTTGAAAGATTTTTTTCCTGAGGTTATGGAGGGGTTACCATAGAGATAAAGCCGAAAGCGGTATTCTTTCTTTCAAAATTGCGAAATCATTCGCTCAGGAGAAAATAATCTTTCAAATGATAATAACTTTAGGTAAATTTGCGCTTTATTTTACGAAAGTGCAAAAAGAAATCATAGTTATCATAGGTGGTCCGGGAACGGGAAAATCTACTCTTTTAAACGAATTAGTCGCTCGCGGCTATTGTTGTTATCCTGAAATTTCAAGACAAGTTACCCTCGAAGCGCAGCAGCGTGGTATTGACCAATTATTTTTGGAACAGCCTTTATTGTTCAGCGAAATGTTGCTTCAAGGACGCATTAAACAGTTTGAAGACGCACTTAAAGAACCTGACGACTTAGTTTTCATAGATCGTGGAATTCCTGATGTTGTTGCTTACATGGATTATATTGGCGATGAATATCCGGTACATTTTACAAAAGCCTGTGAGGATTTCAAATATTCGAAAACCTTTATTTTGCCGCCCTGGGAAGAGATTTATGAAAGTGATACAGAGCGCTACGAGAATTTTGAACAGGCAGAAACGATTCAGACACATCTTATTGAAACCTATAAGAAATACGGTTACGACTTAATTGAAGTTCCTAAAGATACCGTTGAGAACAGAATTCTTTATATATTAGATAAAATTTAGAAGCGTTTTAAAGTTGCAAAAACTAGAAAACTGATTCTAAATTTTTAACTTTAAAACCACACCAATGGCCGAAGCACAGGAAATCCTTTTAAAATACTGGAAACACGACAGTTTCAGACCGTTGCAAAAAGAAATTATTGATTCGGTTTTAGAAGGTCGGGATACTTTTGCCCTGCTTCCCACTGGTGGCGGAAAATCAATTTGTTTTCAGGTTCCGGCGATGATGCAGGAGGGTATTTGTTTAGTCATTTCGCCTTTGATTGCCCTGATGAAAGATCAGGTAGCGAATTTGCAAAAGAGGGAAATTAAAGCGATTGCACTTACCGGTGGAATCCATACTGAAGAAATCATTGATCTTCTAGATAATTGCCAATACGGAAATTATAAGTTTCTATATCTTTCTCCTGAGCGTTTACAGTCTGACTGGATTTTGGAACGCATCAAAAATCTTCCTATCAATTTAATTGCAATTGATGAAGCACATTGTGTTTCGCAATGGGGACATGATTTTCGCCCGGCTTATTTGAAGATATCGGAACTTAAAAAATATTTCCCAAAGATTCCATTTTTGGCTTTGACTGCTACGGCGACTCCAAGGGCTATTGAAGATGTTAAAACAGAAGTTGGATTGAAAGATCCTAAGTTTTTTCAGCAGTCTTTTGAAAGGAAAAATATTGCTTATATGGTTTTTGAAGTCGAAGATAAACTGTATCGTGTCGAACAAATCCTGAAGAAAAACCCTCAGCCTTCTATTATATATGTACGAAATAGAAAATCATGCCTGAATATATCAACGCAATTACAATCGTTAGGATTCAAGGCAACGTATTATCATGGTGGACTTTCATCAAAGGAGAAAGATAAAAACATGCAATTGTGGATGTCGGAACAAGCACAGGTTATTGTGGCTACCAATGCCTTTGGAATGGGTATTGACAAAGACAACGTAAAGACAGTTATACATACACAGTTACCGGAAAATCTGGAAAATTATTATCAGGAATCCGGAAGAGCGGGACGAAATGGCGAAAAAGCATTTTCAGTTTTGCTTTATAACAACTCAGATGCGAACCAGACAGAACAGCAATTTTTGAGTGTTTTGCCCGATAAGAAATTTTTGAAAACAATTTATGTGAAGCTTTGCAATTATTTTCAGATCGCTTATGGTGAAGGCTTAGATGATACCTTCTCTTTTAAATTAAATCATTTTTGTCATAAATACGACTTTCCTACCTTAAAAACATATAATGCTTTGCAGTTTTTGAATCAGCAGGGAATCATTACAATGTCTCAGGAATTCTCGGAGAAGATTACAATGCAGTTTTTAATTGAATCTAAAGAGGTTATTCGGTACATGAGTTTAAATCCGAATGACGAAGAAATTATTCTCGCAATCTTGAGAACTTATCCGGGCATTTACGAGATGAAAACACCTTTCAATCTTTCGCTGATTGCAAAAAAAGCACATCATAGTGAAGAACAAGTTTCTGCCGTTTTGGAAAAATTGAGAGAAAAGGAAATCATCGAATACAAATCTAAAAACAACGACGCTACTATATTATTTAATGAAGTTCGTGAAGATGACCTTACCATTAACAGAGTTTCAAAATATCTTGAAAGACAAAATCAGCTGAAAAAAGAGCAGCTAATGTCTGTTCTATATTATATTAAGGAAAACAAAACCTGCAAAAACAGATTGGTTTTAGATTATTTTGGAGAAGAAACAACGAAAAATTGTGGTGTTTGTTCCTATTGCATTACACAAAAGGGAAAAATAACAGAAGCTGATTCGATTGCTGATAAAATTCTTCATTTATTAAAATCAGCTGCTTTAACTTCGCGGGAAATTGAGGGGCATATAAAATTGGATGCCAATGATATCGTTTCGGTACTTCAGGAATTATTAGAAAACAATCATATTACCATATTAGCGAACAATAAATACACTTTAAAATCATAATGGAAAAATTGAGAATTATATTCATGGGAACCCCGGAATTTGCTGTTGGCATTTTGGACACCATTATTAAAAACAATTACGATGTTGTTGGCGTAATTACGGCTGCAGACAAACCAGCGGGACGCGGACAAAAAATAAAATATTCGGCAGTTAAAGAATATGCACTGTCAAACAACCTTCCTTTATTACAGCCTGCGAATTTAAAAGATGAAAGTTTTTTAGCAGAATTAAAAGCTTTAAACGCCAATTTACAAATTGTTGTTGCTTTTAGAATGCTTCCAAAGGTAGTCTGGGAAATGCCAGCTTTAGGAACCTTTAATCTTCATGCATCCTTATTGCCAAATTATCGCGGAGCAGCCCCAATTAACTGGGCTATCATTAATGGCGAAGCCAAAACCGGCGTAACAACTTTTTTCATAGATGATAAAATTGATACCGGAGCAATGATTCTAAATTCGGAAATCACGATTGACCCAGAAGAAAGTGCAGGACAATTACATGACAGATTAATGTTATTAGGAAGCGAAACCGTTATTGACACATTGAAAGTAATTGAAAGCGGAAATGTAACCACCACAATTCAGGAAGATAATGAAGAAATTAAAACAGCTTACAAACTAAACAAAGAAAACTGCAAGATCGATTGGACAAAACCCGGAGGAGAAATAAATAATTTAATTCGCGGTTTGAGCCCGTATCCTGCTGCGTGGAGTTTTTTGAAAGATAAAAGCGAAGAACAGACTATCAAAA
>CBFGNY010000284.1:0-4479 GCA_965650235.1 uncultured Flavobacterium sp.
TCTGATCAGCCTGACCTCGGCTTCCTCTTCAGAGTAAGGCTCGCCGCTTTCTATAACACCGGTCAGTGCACCCTCGTAGTAGGGTCGCGCTTCGGCGAATGTGTCCCAGTGGTGAATTCCAAGGATGGCTTCGCGGGATTTTCCGGTTGCTTTTATATATTTTTCGTTTACTATTTCCGCAATAAGGGAATGGGCATCCACTACACAGATGCCCACCGGCGCATTCATTACCAATACAAAAAGTTCCTGTTGGTTTTCGATATTCATAAGCTTTGGATTAAATAGTGACGCAGCAGATTTGAAAGTTCTTTGATACTGGTAGGTTTTGTCAGAAAACCGCTAGCTCCTTCCATTTTGAGTTTATGGGCTGTTGCAGCATTCGAAGATGTAGAAAGCATAATTACCGGTATATCCTCTAAGCCTGCCGTCGCTTTTAAAGCAGCCAGAAATTCCTGCCCGTTTATAATGGGCATATTGAGGTCCAGAAAAATAATGTCAGCAATCAGCTCACCACTTTTCAATTTTTGCAGTGCTTTCACGGCATTGGTAAAAGAAAAACAGCTTGCCCCTTCTGACAGATACTCTATAGCCGCAACAAAGAATTCAATATCATCATCGTCATCGTCAATGTGAAAAATTTTTGTATATCTCATTAAAGCAAGTTAATCAATTATCTGGAGTTTAAAAAAAGATTATTTCTTAAAACAGTTACATCGTTAATTTGGCTTGTTGTATTCTGGAATATTGCTCTGCTTTTTGGTTAGAGAGAGAGCGATCCACATGCTATTCTGGGTTTTACATGTATGCTCAGCGTGAGGATTTAATAACAGCCCTTGCGAGAGCAGGCCAGTGAATCTAATAGCAAAAGACTCTGTTGTTTTCTTCAATCAATCTTGTTTCATTAAATCTCATAGGGCCTAATTATTTTCAAATCGGTTTGAATTGTACCATGTTTTTTGGATTATAGGCAACAGTTATGCACTGCGAATGAATCCATAAATTGCTTGTGTCAAATCTCCCTTTAAGGTGCACAATTTGGGTTAAAGGTTCACCAGGCAAAGAGCGCCCGATGCATAATATCTTACTTAAATTGGCCAAACAATTTGGTAAACCCGCCAAATACAGAAAATGCATGAGGCGGGGTGTCCATAAACATAATCTTCCATTTTATGTTTATTTAATTATTAAAGAGCTATAACGCATCTCTATCAAGTGGTTCCTAAGGCATTCTGCCAAAATACTTGAAAGTGAGTTTACTGCCTTAAAGGATCGTCATATCGTGCAAGGTCAAAGATGTAAGGTTCTTATCAATAGCTGTTATAGCCGTTGTGTTGCTACAAAATTCACACGTGCAGATGCTTTAGTTGTATCAATGCGCAAGATATTTAAAAATATTAAAAATGCAAAATCACAGAATAAATAGATGGTGGTATAAAAAGATCTTGCTTTATAAATGCTTTAATACGTTCACTCGAGCTGAGCGACAGCCAAAACAAATCTCTATTACAAAAAATCCAGGCGGATTTGTACCCTTTCATCATCCGGGTTTGTCATAGGTGTAATTTTAATTTTATCAGCTTCTCCGTAGTACTCTGAAATGCCCCTGATAATTCCAATGGCAAGGGAGGCCATTTTACGCCTGGAAAAATAATCGATAATAAGCAGCTTTTCATTTACCTGAAAAACATTTAAAATCGGCGGGTTTGCAGTGCTGTTTAATTTGCGCACTGCCCCATGCATAACCGATTCGGTGTGCAGAATTATGTCAAAAGTCCGCCATTCCGGCCTGATATAATCCTTATATAGCGCAAAAAGATCATCAACTAAATAGGTGCCGAATTGCTCCATAAGCAGATCCCTGGATAATCCGGTCATCTCTGATGCATTTTCGAGTAACAGATTCATGGTCTCTATTGGATAGTTCTCAGTGGTGGAGAAAGATATCAAGTCTGTGCCGGTCTGCTCATTGAGAATATCCCATGAATTGGCAGGTAATTCTTTTGTGATGAATTTTTTCAGAAGGAAGAAAATACTTCCATGAACTCTAATATCGGGCATGGCTAAGAAATTTTATTGATATTATATACTCTCGCTGGCTTATTGAATCCTATTGAATCCCTTGATCTTAGTACATTAAAATTTTCGCTGGGAAGGTTTAGTATGACGGGTTGCACCATGGCGCGATTCATCCCTTGTGAGTTCATCGTCTTTAAGCTCCTCATTGCCAAGTTCCCCAATTTCGAATTCCTTTTGGACGGGATTATCCTTTTCGGGATCAATGGTTTCAAAGTGGTCACTTTCAGTCTCATAGCTCTTGTGGGTATCTACTTCAGTTTCAAACCCTTCAGAGGGATCATTATGCAAAAGATTCTCTTCAATGTCTTTCTCGGTTATATCCTTCGACTCGCTCTCCGATTCATTGTCAAGATTCTCAGAATCATATGGATTGCTTTTTGGGTCTGTCTTTGCTTTTTGAAAATTCTTGTCATCCTGAGCATAATTTTCCGGTGTATCTGAATGCATCATTTTATTTTTTTAATTAATTTTTACTATCGCTTTTTTAGGGACTGTTCCATAAAAATTTGCGCGTATTGCCGTGCTTGTCCGGTTTTGGACTTTGATTAACAAATGTAAAAAGGATAGTTGTACTTTTTTTACAGAATAATGATTTGCATTTATAAAATAGCTACAGGCAATCAGGAGGTATCAAGGACTTTGTGGTTTTGTCTTATTTCAGGAGAAAGGTGCTGCGCGTCCGAGCAGAGGAGGTGTCTTTAATATTATTTTTTAGGAGCTTTCCCGCTATCCGCTCCACCCGAGCGCGAGTGAACTGGCGAAGCAATGTCCATTTATTTGCAACTTTTCTCGCTAATTAATCTGTAGTATCTTCCAATGCCAAAAGGATCATTCCTTCAGGATAAGAATCCTCTATCTCCCGGGCATTTACCCTCATATTTTTTTTGGCATTATCCGTACCTGTTAAAATGATCTTATACCCCTCGATTGCTGTTTTTTCCTGCTGCATTTTGGATATCAGTTTTTTAAATTCTGCAATGTCCCATTGGCTCCCTCCAATTTCAAATAAAGAATAGCCCTCAGTTTCAATTACATTAGTTTGAAAGTAGTTGTAAAAAGAAGTATTGGCACTTTTGACAGTAAAGTCTTTATCTATAATTAGTAAAGGTTCATGTACTGTTTTAAATATAGATTCAGAATAATTTCTCACAGAATGGAGCTGCTGCTGGCGGTTCATGAGTTCATCATTCACCGACATCAACTCTTCGTTATTGGACTGAAGCTCTTCAGTAGAGGTCTCAAATTCTTCATTCATTGCCTGGAGTTCTTCGGTACTGCTTAATAATTCTTCATTTGTGGTCTGCAGTTCCTCAAAGGCGATCTGCTGCTCTTCTGTAACGCGTTTGATATCATCGCGTATTTGGGCCAGTTCGTTCTCGAGATCTTCAATGCGCCTCAGATCAGCATTTTTTCTTCTGTTCTTATGCTCTTTTTCAGCCTGCGGCACGGGATTTTGATAAAAAAGCACCATAACATAATCCGCATTATTGGGAATTGATACCACTTCAAATGAGGCGGTGTAGGGCAGGTCTTTAAGGACAATATTGTCTTTTCTGATATTTTTATTCTCTTTTTTTTGTTTTAATATGGCATTTTTCAGTTCAAAGCCCAGGCCATCACGGGCCATTTTTATAATATTGAAATTCGGTTTCCCGGGCGAGGGCAAAAGGAAGAACCCGGTGTCCCCATGAAAGTGGACAATTTCAAGGTGCTCGTTTATAATGACACTTGCCGGCGTGTATTTTGAGAATAGCATATCGAGGGCTATTTTCCTAAAATCAGTTTCAGGCTTGGCTTTTTTATCCGAAGTTTCCCCTGTGTCCTTCGCATTTAGATTTGCCGGCTTAAAAGCCTCGGGAACATACCGGTTGGCGGCATATTTACGGATGTAGATCTTATCATGATGTACAACAGGCTCAAATAAGTTTTGCGCATTTGTTGCCGTTTCTGATTTGCCTATAAGCAAAAGTCCTTTTTCCTTGAGTGAATAATGAAAGGAAGTCAGCACTTTGTTCTGCATATAAGTATCAAAGTAAATCAGTACATTCCTGCATGATACCATATCAATCCTGGCAAAAGGCGGATCCTTGATGAAATTGTGGGTAGCAAAAATGCACATGTCCCGTATGGATTTGCTGACATGAAAATAACCATCGCGTTTGGTGAAGTAACCCTGAATCCTGGCCGGGGAAATATCCTGCACGTCCTGGGTGGAATAAATGGTATTCCTGGCCTTTGTGATCGACTTCTCCGATAGGTCCGAAGCAAAAATCTGAACTTTGATATCTTTATACTTATTCTGGACAAGGAATTCATCAATACAGATGGCCAGAGAATAGGCTTCTTCTCCCGATGCACATCCCGCTACCCATACCCGCAGGTTATTGCCGGTTATATTTTGGA
>CBFGNY010000285.1:0-4424 GCA_965650235.1 uncultured Flavobacterium sp.
GAAACCAATTAATTCAAAGTTTCCATTTTGAAACCTGAATTTGTGTTCAAAATGCCCTCTTAATAAACCGAATTCACACTAACTATTCCTTTAATAATAGTAATATCCAGAAATCCATCACCTGTTCGATAACCATCTCTTCCATAGGGGTATTGTGGCGCAATTATTTTAGTTGAAGTAGCAATTAATTTAAATTCACCGTTAGGTTGAGCAAAAAATATCTGAAGTTTATATGGAGAATTTTGATTAATCGTATCTTGGGTAACTATTACTTTATCTTCTAAATTGTCTTTGTTTAAATCTCCGAGGACTTTAGTAACCAGGAAAGTGAAAGAATCTTTTTTATTTTTAGTTTGAGAAAATGTATCAACACAAATCAATAGTAATAGTAATAAAATTAGTTTTTTCATTTTGTTTAAAGGTTTCATTTTTTTAATGCTCTTAGCAATCTGATACACAGGGTTATGTTAATACCACGGGTTTAGGAATAAATTAAGGACATTCTTCGGATTTGACAAATCAACCCAATACAAATTTTTTATTAAGTCTATTGCCAAATTTATTGTTAAATATAGTTAGCCATTTGATTTTCTTCTTGCTTTTAAAACGTCAAGATGTTTTTTCGCATCAAAATCTACTGCACGTCCACTTTCAATTCCATCATTGATTACTTTTCTTAAAGCTACAATTTTATTTTCTTCATCTTCTAAAAGACTAAGACCTGTTCTGATAACTTCACTGGCGTTATTGAATTTTCCATCATTTATGCTGTGTTCGATAAAACTTTCGAAATGATTACCAAGCGATATAGAAGTATTTCGTCCCATAATTTTTTTAGCGAAGTTACCAAAAAACGTTTTGTACTGATGTTCTTTATGCTAACCTATAACGGTTTGCAGCTTGGCTAAGGCAGGTATTTTAGCACTTAACTTCATTAGACGTGCAGAGCCTGGATTTTGCACTTCACTTTCATAGAATCACGAAACTGTTGGTGGCAGGTATTTTGGTAAAATACAACAACTCTAAACATTTCTATTGTTTCTTTGAAAAGATAAAAACATAAAAAGCCCAAACGAAATTTCAATAAGTGAAGCTGTTAACAAAGTAGCAAAAGATTGTACACTATTGTAAAATAATAAGTATGCTGCAACTCCTAAAACGGCTCCTAAAATCCAATAAAGTCTCATTCCGTAAATAGAAGAAAATGTCAGATATCTTCCACCAATAATCAGAAGCATACCTTGAAAAAACCATTCTGTATATTGTAATGAAAGCCCAAAGGCAAGAGGTAAGCACATAATCATAAATATTGTTCCTTCCATCGCTAAGTTTCCTAATGGATTTCCCTTTGTGTGGTTCCCACTTAGTCCAATCATTTTGTAGAGAAGTACACTCACAGGATGAATAAGCATTCCTCCAATTAAAAGTGTCCAAACAGCCTGCTTAGCAGAATATTGATAAGCTACGGCTGCAGAAATGAGCCACATAAGTCCTGAAACAATTATACCTATGGAACCATTTGCATAACCTCTGCACATATCTGTTTGAGCTTGTACAAGTGCGTCAGTTGTATTTATTGGATCATTTAATGATTTTTCAGCCATTTTTTAAAATACTTTTATAGTTAATTGTCAACTGGATTTTGTTATACTTGCCATCAACGTCAGTCTGTGAAAAACTAAAATCAACCTCTTGAGAATCTCATGTTTTAGTTTTTTCTTTGGTAACCCTCCGAATACTTTCCTCGCTGCGCAAAGTCTTAGACTTTGCGTCTTTTTTCAAATGTTCTTAAAACTGTAAATCTAATAAAAGTCTTCTGACTTTTCCGTGAATATCTTTGGAATTCAACATCTTTGTTAATACTTTAGTGTTTTTACAACTCTTTAATCACATACATTACCAAGGTATATCCATTAAAAGTCAGGAGACTTTTGATACTTTTATGGATTATAACAGGATTTTAAAAATTGCGCAAAGTCTGAAAAAGACTTTGCGCAGCAGGGTTTGGGACTAAATTAAGCCCATTCTTCGGATTTGCCAAATCATTCCAAATGCAAAACCAACTTTCCATTAAGCCAATTGCCCAAATCCGTTGTAGTGGCTGTTAGCCGTTCGGTTTTTATTAATCATTTTCTAAGAATATTTTCCAATATTCAATATCCATCCAATTATTATTATTTTTAGTTTTAGTTAAAAACAACTCTAATTCAGTTTCTGAAATCGGATTTTTCTCTATTTCAACTGGATTTTGTCTGTTGATTGATAAATTCCTTAAATCGTTTAAGATTGATGAAAAATTTTCTATTGAAATTGCTATGTAATTTTCTTCCCATTCCCCGTTATCGTGTTCAGAAATAAAAACTGGCAAATTTGGATTTTCAATATCGACAAATATTGGGTCATCCATATTATCAGTTGCAATTACAATCCAATTTTTTTTCCAATCTCTATTCTTATTTCCGACTAATGATTTTCCGTTTTCTGTTACGCTATATCCAATTTGTTCTTTTTCAATATTTTTTAATTTGAATATATTTATTTCGCTATAGCCAATTGAGATATCTTCTGCTTTTGAAATAAACCTTTTGAAATTTTCATTCTCAAACTATACATTTAAATTTGGTCTTTCGTTGTTGTTAAATAGTTTACTGAAAATATTCATTTATTTTTTGTTTAAAATCAACATTCTTATTGGATTCTGTCGGGTAAACTGACGGCTAACGTTCTGGTAATAAAGCGGGTTTGGGACTAAATTAAGCCCATTCTTCGGATTTGCCAAATCCTCCCAAATACAAGACCAACTTTCCATTAAGCCAATTGCCCAAATCCGTTGTAGTGGCTGTTGTGTGCTGGTTTTTTATTTACATTATTTTCGAATTTATTTTTCTTATAATTTCGGTGGTCAAATTTTCCGGCTTTCTATTTACTTTTATTTTAGTCAATCTTGATAATTTATATTCATCATTTTCCATTCCACTTTCATATTCCTCAATTTCCTCAATTATTCCATTTTCTGAATATTTAAAAATTATTTTTGTTTTATTGTAGTTATAAATTTCTTCAGATATGATTCGATTTTGATTGTCAAAATATGTTATTTCTTTTTTTGAGTTTTCTTTTCCATCTCCATAATGAGTTTGGAAATTTGCTATTCTGCAATTATTTCGATATTCGTATAAATATTGCCATCTTATTTTATTTGTTTTTTCAAAAACTTGATTGAACTCAATTAATCTTTTCTGATCATCAAATATCTTTTGATTGTAGTAATCTCCGAAATGGGTTTCAGTTTTATTTTTTTCATATTTATAGACAAATGGTTCGGATATTGGATTTGAAAAAATCTGTTTAATTAATACATTTTGTTCATCGTAAATGTATTCAGTGTCATAAACAGTATAATCGTTATTACTACAACCAATTATCCAATTTTTCTCTGATTTTAAATTACCATTTGAATAAAAATATTGTTCTATTTCTCCGATAACATTTAGTTTGTTACAGTGCTGTTTTCCAAATGTAATTTTTTCAAGAATTTCCCCCAAACTGTCAAAATAAAACTCTGCTTTTTCAGTTTTCTTTTTTTTAGATTTTTTATAATCCTCAAAATAGTAACCCTCTTTCGTTAGTTTTATTTCGCCAATTTCTTTTTCTATTTTTTGTGAATAGATTTTAGAAACACAAATTAAAAAGAGTAAAATTATTTTTAGTTTCATTTTTGAATTATTTCCTTTTTTGCAGTTAGTTCTGGTAAACTAGCACACAACGTTCTCGCGCTACAAGCAGTTTGGGATTAAATTAAGACCTATTTTCGGATTTGCCAAATCTTCCAAATACAAACCAATTTTTCCATTAAGCCTAATACCCAAATTGCTTGTAGCGTGTGTTGGCAGTAGTAATTTCTTCGCTATTTTAATATTCATTAATATCTTCTTCGTCCCAAACCTTTTCGCCTAAATAATTTTCGCAAAAATCGTAACGTTTTATTATTCCTTTTTCGGGATCTCTATCATATTGGAAAATCCATATTTCGTTGTTTACGATTTTTACTCTACGCAATTTTCTATCGTCGCAAGCGTCATTTGAACAAATTTGAATTGAAGTTTTCTTTAGAATAACTTTTCCATTATTATTAACTATTCGGTCAACAGTAGTTATCTTTTTGTGAGGTAATTTCCAAAAAATAAATTTTCGCTTTTTTTCACTTCTTTCAGTTTTTAATGTTAAGTTTTTGACAGAACATTTTTTTTCGTTGTGAATCGTATCTTCTGTTAAATTCAATTTATTCATACTATTCACAGAAAGCGAAAAGAAACTAAAAACGATTGATATTATAAATGTTTTTCGCATTCGATTTTTGTGATTATTACTGCCAACGTTCCCGCGCCTCTAGCTGTTTGCAACTTATGAAAACGAGTCTTTTC
>CBFGNY010000286.1:0-4420 GCA_965650235.1 uncultured Flavobacterium sp.
CATCTGGTCGCAGAACATGGAGCGCCAGAAGCGCGAGATGGAGCAGGCCACGCGACCTTGAAAATTGGCTTTAAACAATTTACTAAAGGGGATACACAATTTTTAAAGTGAGGTAGGAGACAACGTTTCAATGATACTTTATCAGCAACTTTAAAATTTTATGAGCCAAATCAGACTATTCTTTATTTTTGCCACGATTTTCGTATTGATCCTTTTTAAAAAGTTTGAAAGCTGCCTTAAAAGCAAAAAACCTGCGAATCCAAGGATTTGCAGGTTTTTTATGGGTTCTTGAAAAGATTGAAAAGTGACCTTTTACTTCTTTTACCCTTTTTGTGGGGAGAGCAGGATTCGAACCTGCGAAGTTCACACAGCAGATTTACAGTCTGCCCTCGTTGGCCGCTTGAGTATCTCCCCGAAGCTTGTATTATATGTGCTTGTTGTTCTAAGCGGTTGCAAATATATAAACGTTTTTGATGTTTGCAAACTAAAATCGAACTTAATTTTAAGTTATTTATTAATTCACTGGTATTGAATAAAGTAAAAATTGATATTTTTTAATGTTTTTTAAATTAGTGAAAATTGCTATCAATAATTTAGTTTAATTACAAAGATTAATACCGTTATGATAATCTATCATTATACAGAAATTTTTTTTTTCATATTTAAGAAGCCATTTATTTAAAGAAACATAATATCTAATTAATAATTTGTTGTTAGAGTATTTAAACGATTATTTAAGTTTTTAATCGAAAAAATTTCTCCGAAAAGTCGTTAAAGCCTATTTTAGTAGTATTAAAATGATTAAATGCCTTGAAATTAAGTATGATAAAGATAAAATTGCTTACTTTGTTGACTGTCGCTTCAATAGATGTTAACGCCCAAAAAACGATTCAGGAATTTAATTTTAACGGCACATTACATAATACAGAAAATACCATATCTTTTACGGGGACAGAAAATTATGTAGCAGATAGGATTGGGAATGAAAAAAGCGCACAAAGATTAATAAACAAGACTTTAGAAGCCGTTATTGACAATCTTCCACAAGATGGTGCTCCCAGAACTATAACTATTTGGGTAAAAATGCATGATATATCTTCTGCAAATTATATTTGGGGTTATGGGTCAGCTTATAATGCTCAATATTTTGGTTTACTGCAACAAGGTACAACAACTTCTGATTCTGTTTTAAGTTTGGCAGGTTGGGGAGCCTCAAATGATCTTTTAGTGAATGTTCCTTTGTGTACAAATACATGGTATCAATACAGTATTACCTTTGATGGCAATACTTCAAAAATATACAGAAACGGAGAATTATTAAAATACATAAAAGGTATGTCCCGTGATACAAAAGGAACAATTTTTAAATTAGGGGAAATCAATACAAAAATAGGAATAAACGCTGATGTCGATGATTTAAAAATTTATGATGTTGCTTTATCTGATCAGGAAATATATGAATTATATAATGTCTCAAAACATTCTCTTCCTGTTGCGATTGCAAAAGAAAATCAAAAAGAAATTCCTGATTCAACGACTAAAATTTTAAAATCTAATGCTTTAACAACAAAGAAAGTAGAAGTGTTTTCTCAGGGTCAAAAGGTATTAAGCAATAATCTTCACGGAATTAATATAAATCAACTTCCGGAGGGTACTTATTTATTAAAAATAACTAATCAGCCGTCTAAAAAAGTCACATCAAAATAGACTTTAATTGATTAAAAAATTCTTATTGAAAGCATGTAAACAAGAAAGGCTACCCGTTAAGATAGCCTTCCTCTTTTTATTCTAGTTTTAAAAAATTGTAATTAAAAAAAAACAGAAATAAAATAATTTTTAATTTTAAATGTATTTTAAAAAGTAAAACTTTTACGAATTTTTAGAGTTACTTTTTTTTTAACGAATGTCTTTTAAACAATCAATTCATTTTGTTCAAAAACAATCAATCAATTTCACGGCTGAACCTTTGGTTTGATAATATCGTATATAGAAAGTTTTCAATTTAATTCTCAATTATCGTAATCTTTGTGATAAATTAAAGATGCAATTCTACTATTTAACCCTCGGTGTTACTATCTTTTTCTTGTAGTTGAAACATATGAATAAATCATTTGCCCATTATTTTTTGTTCTATAGTTAAAAACCGTAAAAATATGAGCGACAATTTTTTTAATTTTTCTCAAAAAAGTCATTTTTTAGGTTAATAAATCAGTGAAAGAAAATCAATCTTTAAATCAATAAATAAAATGTATCTTATTGATTTCTAGGTTGTAAAATTACTTATTATTTTTTAAAAACAAGTGTTAAAAAGTGTTATTTTTTTATTTTTCATGCGCATATTTTATTTCCATAATCTTATTTAAAAAAAGACTTGCTGTGAATTGAGTAGGTAAAAATGTAAAAATGGTTTATTTTTACACTATAATTTTTTAAAACAAATAAATACAAATGGATTGGATAACTGCCAGAGAATTCGAAGATATAACATATAAAAAATGTAACGGAGTAGCTAGAATAGCTTTTAACAGGCCAAATGTTAGAAATGCTTTCCGTCCTAAAACTACCTCAGAATTATATCAGGCCTTTTACGATGCACAGGAAGATACTTCAATAGGAGTAGTTTTGCTTTCTGCAGAAGGACCTTCAACAAAAGACGGAGTATATTCTTTCTGCAGTGGAGGAGATCAAAATGCACGTGGACACCAGGGTTATGTTGGAGATGATGGACAGCATCGTTTAAATATTCTCGAAGTTCAGCGGTTAATCCGTTTTATGCCAAAAGTAGTAATTGCTGTTGTTCCGGGTTGGGCAGTTGGCGGCGGACATAGTTTGCATGTGGTTTGCGATATGACACTAGCCAGTAAAGAACACGCTATTTTTAAACAAACAGATGCAGATGTAACCAGTTTTGATGGTGGATACGGATCTGCTTACCTGGCCAAAATGGTAGGACAGAAAAAAGCACGTGAGATTTTCTTTTTAGGAAGAAATTATTCAGCTCAGGAAGCAATGGATATGGGAATGGTAAATGCCGTTATTCCACACGATGAGTTAGAAGCAACTGCTTATGAATGGGCTCAGGAAATTCTTCAAAAATCTCCAACCTCAATAAAAATGCTAAAATTTGCCATGAACTTAACGGATGACGGAATGGTTGGCCAGCAAGTTTTCGCCGGCGAAGCAACGCGTCTGGCTTATATGACAGAAGAGGCAAAAGAAGGAAGAAATGCCTTTTTAGAAAAAAGAAAGCCTAATTTTGGCGAAAATAAATGGCTTCCATAAAAAGCTGACGATTTTAGCTCTTAAAGAATCAAAAACGATTCAATAATTAAACGAATAAACAACAAGAATGAAACATTGGATTGAAGCCGCCAGATTGCGCACATTACCTTTATCAGTTTCCGGAATTATAGTAGGAAGTATTTATGCCCTATCTAATCCAACAGAAGCCATCAATACACCAACAGAAGTCTTCAGCTGGAAGATCTTTGGTTTTGCACTTTTAACAACACTTGGGTTACAGGTTCTGTCCAATTTTGCAAATGATTATGGAGATGGTGTCAAAGGAACTGATAATGCTGATAGGGTAGGGCCTCAAAGAGCTATTCAGAGTGGTGTTATTACGCCTAAGGCCATGAAAAAAGCTATTATCATTACTTCATTATTAACGCTATGTTCTGCAATCACACTGATATATCTTGCTTTTGGAGAGAGTAATTTTGTCTATTCAATTTTTTTCTTGCTTCTGGGAATAACAGCAATTGCTTCAGCAATTCGGTATACAATCGGTAATTCTGCTTATGGATACAAGGGTTTTGGAGATATATTTGTTTTTATATTCTTCGGATTGGTAAGCACTTTAGGAGTTAATTTTTTACATTCTAAAGAAGTTGATCCACTGTTAATTTTGCCGGCCATTTCAATAGGTTTATTAAGCGTAGGAGTATTAAACCTGAACAATATGCGGGATGAAGAATCCGACAGAAAATCAGGAAAGAACACCATAGTGGTTCAGATTGGCGGAGAAAAAGCTAAAGCTTATCATTTCACTTTGATAATTACGGCCATGCTTTTGGTGCTTATTTTTGCTGTTTTAAGCGATTATAATTTTGATCAATATTTATTTTTATTAGCCTACATACCTTTAACAAAACATTTAATTACCGTTTATAAAAATCAAAACCCCAAGCTGTTAGATCCTGAATTAAAAAAACTGGCACTTAGTACTTTTTTGCTTTCTATATTGCTGACAGTTTGTATGATATCGCTAATTTCTGATATCATTGTAAATCTTTTTTTAGGAGGAAGATAATTGTTTCACTTTAAATTTTTATCAAATGAAAATTACATTTTATGGCCACGCATCCCTTGGAATTGAAGTAGGAGGAAAACATATTATTGTTGATCCTTTTATAACTGG
>CBFGNY010000287.1:0-4414 GCA_965650235.1 uncultured Flavobacterium sp.
GTTTGTAAGAGCTTCAACAGCTCCGTCAATCGTATTAATAATTTCAAATTCTAAATCATCAGTTTCCCAGCCTTGCTCATGTGCATTAACATACGCCATTAATTGTGATCCTGAACCTAATCGTGAAATAGCAGCTTTTTTATTCTTAAGATCTTTTATGGTATGAAAATCAGATTGGGCTGCAACATGAATACCCCAAATCAAAGGAGACTGCACATAAATCTGTACAATTTTACATGGATTTCCGGCAATAATATCTTTTATAATACCTTCAGTCAAAATAACAGCAATATCAGTATCACCATCACGAAGCATCTGGCACATTTTTCCGGTTCCTTCCGGGATATCTTTCCATTGTAAATCGATATTTTCAGCTTCAAATTCGCCATTTTCAATGCATAGCTGCCATGGCAAATTGAAGTGTTCGGGAACACCTGCAATTTTTACGGTTTTCATTATAGTTTAAGTTTAAGTTAAGTTGTTTGTTTTGTATGCGATATTATAAGTTTGTTGTTTAGTTTTTTAATAAATCTGTTCTGTGTTTTTCTGAAAGACAGGGTTCTGCAAATTCAATTATTGAAGTCGCTTCATATTCACTTAAAAGGTTTTTTACAATGGAATAATCTACTTCTTTTAGAATTTCAACTGCAAATAAGGTTTCGTTCAAACTTTCTGATAAACAATTAATTGACTTTAGTTTTTCTCTTATTATTTCCTTGTTAAAACCTTTTTCTAAAATTACAACCTGAAGAATTGAATTACCAAAACTTTCTATTGTTTTTTTGTAAACCAGACGTTCTTCATCTTTATCATATTCTGCCAAGAAAATATCGTCTGTAGCGATTAGAGGACCAAAAAAAGGAATATTATCCAACTTGAAATATCCTTTTTCTAAATCGATAATTTCTGCCCACATAGTTTCTACAACTGTTTCTTCTAATAAATCACTATAATATCTAAATAGGACTTTTGTGTGTGTTTCTGTCATTCTGTAATTAATTTGTTGCTTTTAAAGGCGATATTACAATACGATAACCATCAGGATCCAGGAACATTTGTCCATTTTCATTCCAATACGGATTTATTGCAGTTATCCTCGAAATTTCATGATCATAAAATCTCTCTAACAACATATTATATTTT
Source organism: uncultured Flavobacterium sp. (assembly GCA_965650235.1). GTDB lineage: Bacteria > Bacteroidota > Bacteroidia > Flavobacteriales > Flavobacteriaceae > Flavobacterium. The sequence continues at coordinate 1,144 of CBFGNY010000287.1, forward strand.
CTAATTGTATCGGGATAAAGGACAATAATATCATCTTCATCAAATGTATGGTCTGCTTTAGTTTCAGATTGAGTGAATTCAAAATGCCAGTCTGAATCAGGTATTCCAATAAAAATACCATCATAATTATTATGATTTTGAAAACCGCCGAGTTTTTCAAAACCCAAAACATTGATGTAAAAATTTTCAATTATTTCTAAATTGTTGGTGTGTCGCGCAACTCTTAAAATCATTTTTTTAATTTTAAACCAATTATCTAATTTTTAAATGGAATTTAAATATCTTAATTATTTTTCTATCAATTTATTCAACGTATATGCAATCAATTCATCAACTGCCTTATACGGATCTTCGCTGAAAGTTCCTGAAGCACGATTGGCTATAATTGCATTTAATGACAAGGCATTGTGACCTAATAAAGCCGAAAGCCCATAAATTGCTGCCGTTTCCATTTCTAAATTGGTGATTCGGTTATCATTAAAATCAAAATTATCCATTTTATTGTTTAATTCCTCGTCCTGAATATTTAAGCGCAAGACTCTTCCTTGTGGGCCATAAAAACCTCCGGCTGTAGCTGTAATACCTTTGAATATTTTATCAGATTCAATTATTTTTTCTAATTTTTCTGAACACGGAATTGCATACGGTCTCCCTTTTCGAATATCCCAATTGGTATGCATTATAAAAGCATCTTCCAGACCATCTTCTGAAATTCCATCAATCAAATAGGAGCGGAGCATATTGTCTAATCCTAATCCGAACTTTGACATTACAAAACTATCTACAGGAATATCTGCCTGCAAGGACCCAGAAGTTCCAATTCGGATGATATTTAGGGAAGTTAATTCTTCTTTTGGCAGACGGGTTTCTAAATCAATATTGACTAAAGCATCTAATTCGTTTAGCACAATATCAATATTATCAGGACCGATTCCGGTTGACATTACTGTTATTCTTTTACCTTTGTAAATTCCGGTTTGGGTTTTGAATTCCCTTTTTTGTGTAGAATATTCAATTGAATCAAAAAACTGGGTAATTTTTTCAACCCTATTCTGATCTCCAACAAAAATTATATCGTTAGCGATGTGTTCAGGACGAAGGTTCAGGTGATAAACGCTTCCATCCGGATTTAGTATTAATTCTGATTTTTGTATCATTTCTTTAAGTTGCTATGGTTCTGAGTTGCTAAGATTCTAAGTTTTTTGCTTCACTATAACTTGAAACATGAAACCTGAAACTTTTTTTAACCTCCAACTCGTTTTGTTTTAAAGCCTTTTTCTTTTAGAATTGCCATAATCTTATCACGATAATCTCCCTGAATGATAATAGAGTCATCTTTAAAAGTTCCGCCAACGCTTAGCCTTGTTTTATTTTCTTTGGCCAGGATTTTAAAATCTTCATCAGATCCTTCGTAGCCTTCGATTATGGTCGTGGGTTTTCCTTTTCGTTTTTCGAATTTGCAAATCATAGGTTCTTTTTGCACATAAAGCACATGTTCCTGTTCCTGAACTTCTTCGGGTTCATTAGATTCGATATGATCCGGAAATAAATTTTTTAATTGATCTTGTAAGTCCATTGGAATGTTTTTTTGAACGCAGATAACGCGGATTTTATTTTTTGAAATTTTGATATACTTTTCTAATAAATTCAGGTTTTTTTCCAAAATTTAAAAGGAGTCCTACCTCACAATTTGTAGCTTTTAAATAATTTATTAATTGAAATTCATTAGCTTCTATTAAGTATTCTTGTGCTTTTAATTCTAATATGACAAAATCATTAACTATTATATCAGCAATATATTCACCAACTTCTATTTCTTTATAATAAACCTTTATTCTTTTTTGAGTTTCTACTTTAAATCCGTTTGATTTAAGTTCATAGTATAGTGAATTTTGATAAACTCTTTCAAGGAATCCATAGCCTAATTCATTATAAACATCATAAAAAACTTTAAGTATTGACTTGGTTAATTCTTCATGTAAAAGTATACCCATAATATTATTTTAAAATCCGCGTCATCGGCGTTCTAATTTTATAAAGCAAAAAGACATTAAGCATGAACTCAATGTCTTTTTATTACTTCTCGTAAATTTAAAGATTATTTTTTTATTAAACCTAAATCTACTAAACGTTCATATAAATAATCTCCCGCTGTAATATCTTCAAATTTCTTAGGGTTTTCGGCATCAATACAGTTTTCTAAACAATCCAGACGCATATCGCTTACAGGATGCATGAAAAACGGAATCGAATAACGTGAAGTTCCCCATAATTCCCTTGGCGGATTAACTACCTGATGTATAGTCGATTTTAGTTTGTTATTAGTATGTCTTGACAACATATCGCCTACGTTAATTACCAATTCATCATCTTCTGCAATGGCATCAATCCATTCGCCATTATGATTTTGAACCTGCAATCCTTTTCCCTGCGCTCCCATTAAAAGCGTAATCAGGTTAATGTCACCGTGAGCAGCTGCACGAATGGCATTCTCTGGCTCAGAAGTAATTGGAGGATAATGTATTGGTCTTAAAATTGAGTTACCTTCTTTGGCATATTGGTCAAAATAAAACTCATCCAGACCTAAATGCAAAGCAAGGGCTCTTAACACATAAACACCTGTTTTTTCTAACATTTGATAGGCTTCTTTACCTACAATATTAAAACGTGGTAATTCTTTTACTTCAACATTATCCGGATATTCTGAAGCATATTTTGAAGTTGCATCAACATATTGGCCAAAATGCCAGAACTCTTTCAAATCTCCCTCTTTGCGCCCTTTGGCATGTTCTTTTCCAAAAGAAACATAACCTCTCTGACCACCAATTCCGGGAATTTCATATTGATGCTTGGTCTCAATTGGCAAGGAGAAAAATTTTCGAATTTCTCCATAAAGCTCGCCTACCAGCTGATCATCCAAAAAATGACCTTTTAGGGCTACGAAGCCAATGTTTTCAAATGCACTGCCGATTTCATTTACAAATTTTTGTTTACGTTCCGGGTTGTCCGAAAGGAAATCACGTAAGTCTACACTAGGAATGTTTTGCATACTTTACATTTTTATTTAATTGTGAAAGGCCATTGAAACCTTTTGCCTTACAAATGTAGAGAATATTTTAGTTTTGAATTTTAAAAATTATATTAAAATTGGCTTTCAAAACTGTGATTTTAATAAAACCACAGATATTTGTTTTTTGATTATAATTTAATTTAACTCTTCTTTTTGGGTTGTAAAATGTTAACAATTCCATAAATACGCTGTTTTACAAGA
>CBFGNY010000288.1:0-4391 GCA_965650235.1 uncultured Flavobacterium sp.
TTTTTCCTTTAATGATTCAATTTCTGCTAATAAGGAGTCTGTATTTTTATCGTTTACTATCAAATTCTATTCACTTAAGTTAAGTATTTTCAAAACCTTTTCCTGGTCTGACAGATCTCCTAGGATGATTCGTCTGGGAGCAGGATGTATTTTTATCAATGTGGGTATCGCTACAATTTGATGTACGACAGCCAATTCTGTATCACGGCTGATATCTACGATTTCCAGTTCGTAGTTTTCCTCTAGATATTTGTCGCATATCCTGCGTAAATTTTCAATAGCATGTCCTGATTTAACAGACATACCCGAAACAAAAAGCATGAACTTATGTTTGGTTGTACTAGTTCCATCAGCTGAATAATCCATTATTAAATCTTTAAGGGTTTAATATTCAGCCCTACCAATACTCTTTCCTCATTAGAAAGATCGCCTATGATCTTACGAATGGGTTCCGGAAATTTTCTCACCAATGTGGGTACGGCCAAAATCTGATCGCCTTCGGCCAATTGAGGATTTTTGAGCAAATCGATGATTTCGATGCTGTATTTCCCTTTCAGATATTCTTCGGCATATTTTTTTATATTTTCAAGCGCCTTGATCGATTTTGGTGTCTGTCCCGCTATATACAGCAGTAACTGCCATTCGGCTACAACTTCTTTTTTCATAGTGTTCCTATTTTTTCTTAGAAATTAGTTTTTCCTGCAATTCTTCAGTAGCTTTCAGGATACTTAATTCATCCTGTGCCGATTCGAATTCATTTCTAAGCGCTTCAATATTGGCTTCCAGAACCCTGCGTTTACGCTCAATTTCCCTGTCTTTTCTACTAATTTCGTTCTGAAGCTTAATATCTGACATTGTTTTCTTGAACTTATGTGTTTGTCTGGCAGCTCCGGTAAGAATTCCATTCGGACCTAATTCTACATCCAGTAATTCGATTCCGTGATTGGTAATCACAAATTCCCTTACCTGATTAGAATGTCCCATTCCTCTTGCTTTGATAATAAAGATACCACGGTTTCTTTCGCCAATTCCTTCCATATCACGAACCGTAATCCAGGTATCAACCAATGAAGATACGGATTCTTCGGCAAGATCCGGCCTGAAATTATCGGTTTGTTTATTCAAAGACGTAAAAAGTGCCGTAATATTGTGTGCTTTCAGCATATCAATAAGCCGTACCAGCATCGAACGCACTTCGTGTTCGCTTCCTACTGTAATCAAATTACTTATTGGATCGATAATAATGGTAGTAGGCTCAAATTCCTTAATTAACTTTCGAAGTGTGAGCAAATGCATCTCTAATCCGTTAAGAGAAGGACGGGAAGAATGAATTTGCAAGGTTCCGTTTTTAATGTGTTTTTGAAGGTCAATGCCAATCGATTTCATGTTTCGAACCAATTGCTGTGGCGATTCCTCGAATGCAAAATAGATGGTTTTTTCATTCTTTTCGCATTGCTCATTGGCAAAGTAACAGGCAACGGTTGTTTTTGCTGTTCCGGCTGTTCCTGATATCAATATATTGCTGCCGCGATAAAAACCACCGCCATAAAACATATCATTTAATCCGGGAACTCCTGTTGAAACGACATCTGAACTGACTTCATTGTCCAGTTTCAGAGAGGTAATAGGGAGTACCGAAACTCCTTCCTCATCAATAAGAAAAGGATATTCGTTAGTTCCGTGCGTAGATCCTCTGTATTTTACTACGCGGAGTCTTCTGGTCGAAACCTGTTCGATAACACGGTGGTCAAGTAAAATAACACAGTCAGAAACGTATTCTTCCAATCCCTGACGGGTAAGTGTTGCTTCGCCGCGTTCACCGGTAATAATGGCTGTAACCCCTTTGGCTTTAAGCCAATGAAACAAACGTCGCAATTCGGCTCTCAGAATTGCCTGATTATCCAATCCTGCAAATAAAGATTCGATGGTGTCCAGAACTACTCTGGTTGCTTTTACTGAATCGATAGCGTACCCCAATCTGATGAATAAACCATCCAGATCGTATTCGCCTGCTTCTTCAATTTCTGATCTTTCGACACGAACGTGGTCGACTACGAGTTTTTTATCTGCCTTGAGCTTTTCAATATCAAAGCCAAGTGATTTTACATTTAAAGTAAGGTCATCCGAAGGCTCTTCAAAAGACATGAACACCCCGGTTTCGTTATAATCGGTAATTCCCTTAATCAGGAATTGCATTGATAATAATGTTTTTCCACAACCGGCACCTCCACACACTAATGTAGGGCGTCCTTTTGGAAAACCTCCATTTGTAATCTCATCTAGTCCGTCAATTCCAGATGGAGTTTTGGGAAATAGAAAACGATTTGATTTTGATTTTTTTTGTGCCATATAAATATTCTGTTTTACTCAAATATACGTTTTCTTAGATAATCTACAATTAGTTTTTATTAAAGATTTAACAAGTGTTCATGCAAATTATAAATGATTTCAGGGATTTAACGGTATTTATTGCTTAAAAATTAATAATACAGCGAAAAGCTAAATTTTGTTAAGAACTTTTGATATTGATTCTGAAATAAATAAGTTGAATCAATTTTTTTTTAAAACGAGTGCCCTGGTTCTGACGAATTACCTAATAAACAGCTCTAAAAAAAACGAGACTATTTCTAAAAAGAAACAATCCCGTTTTTCATCAACCTAAAAAAAATCAGAAAAAATTATCCGTGTGCTGCTACAGAAACGTCAGCCCATTCTTCCCAGATAGCCAGTTTTTGCTCATAAACTTGTTTGGCTAAAGGCAGCGCCACTTTTCCTAAAAACAATCGTAGAGGAGGAGTTTCTGCTTCAACCAGTTTAATGATAGCCGGAACTGTTGCGCTTGTTATTCCAAAAGTATCCGGATCATGTCCATCTGCAATCGCTTTTTTTAGTCCGTCATAAGCGTCTATGCTTTCGCTGTTGAACCCGTTGCCCCAAATATCAGTAACATAACCGTTTGGTTCTACCAGAGTCACATTGATTCCGAATTGTTTTACTTCTGAAGCCAATGTTTCAGTAAGACCTTCAACGGCAAATTTAGACGCATTGTAAAGTCCTAAAACAGGTAAAGCAGCTATTCCTAAAACAGAAGAAACCTGAATGATATGGCCGCTTTGCTGCTTTCTCATAATTGGCAAAACAGCCTGAGTTAACCATAAAGTCCCAAAGAAATTGGTTTCGAATTGTGCTCTTGCCTCGCTTTCGCTTGCTTCTTCAACAGCACCGTTTAAAGCGTAACCGGCATTATTGATCAAAATATCAATTTTCCCGAAATGCTGCTGTACTTTTTCTACAACTGCAAATGAATCCGTGCGATTGTTTACATCCAGTTTTAGTGGCAAAATAGCATCTCCGTATTTTGCTTTTAAGTCGGCTAAGGTATCGATATTTCGTGCTGTTGCAGCTACCTGATATCCTTTTGCTAAAAATGCTTCTGCCCAGGCTCTTCCAAATCCTTTTGATGCTCCTGAAATTAAAATTGTTTTTGACATGATGTTTATTATTAATTAAATTATTTTTATTATTTATTCTACTTAATATTGATATTGAATTTTGTCATTGATATTGTTTTTTTATTTAAAATATGACCAATCGGTCATATTTTAAATAAAAAAAATTAGAGGCAATTTTCCTCTATCATTGATTTTAGGGTATTTGCAACAATTATCATCTTCCCATTGTTACCTGACATTCTGGACATTAAGTGACCGCCTTCCATCATGGCGACCATCACAGTGGCAAAATCGGCTGCATTCCAAGAAGGTTTAAACTCGCCGTTAGCAATTCCTTTGTTAATACTGTTTTCTAAAAGTTGTTGGTTTAAATTGATTCCTTTATTTATTTTTTCTTTTATAACTGGGTTGGTATCATCAGCTTCTGTTCCGAAATTTAATAATGGACAACCACCTGTAAGTGGGGGATTAACAGCATTACTGAAGAAATCAATATAGGTAAATAACTCCTCTTTGGCTGTTTTGCATTTTGTTAGTTTTGCCATCAATTTATCACCCAGTACTTTCATATTGTAATCTACAGCAGCGCAGGCGAGGACTTCTTTGTTTTCAAAATGAACGTACATGCTTCCTTTTGACAACTTCGTGGCTTCCATAATATCGCTCATAGCTGTTGCTGCAATCCCTTTTGTGTTAAAAATGGGAGCCGCTTTTTCTATGATAAATTGTCTGGTTTCTTCGCCTTTTGCCATGATAATTGTTTCTTTGCTTTTATATTCAGAAGAATTACAATGCAAATATATGACCGAATGGTCATATATTTGCATTTTTTATGATTTATTTTTAAAAATATTTTTTTTACAATCCTGAAATACTTCTTAACTCAAATAAATACTGCGATTTACACCAATCTGCTCCAGAAAAGTTTCATCATGAGAA
>CBFGNY010000289.1:0-4390 GCA_965650235.1 uncultured Flavobacterium sp.
GGGTCTATACCTAATCCTGCATTGGGATGGGAGAGAACAGAAACAATAAATTTTGGTTTGGATTTTGGAATTTTCAACAACCGTATTACAGGTTCAGTTGATTACTATGTGGCAAACACTTCTGATATTTTATTAGAAAAAGATCCTAACCCTGTAACAGGATATGGTAAAATTACTCTAAATGCAGGGGAAACTCAAAATAAAGGGATTGAAGTTCAATTGTCAAGTGTAAATATAGAGGCAAAAGATTTTAAATGGACTTCGGATATTACATTTAGCAGAAATAGAACAAAAATAGTCTCATTAGTAGGTAGTGGAGACAATATTGTTAAGAGGTGGTTTATTGGACAGCCAATATCCGTAAATTACGATTTTAAAAAGATCGGCATTTGGCAAACTGCGGATGCGGCAGAAATGGCCGTATTTAACAGTAATGGAGGTACATACAAAGCAGGAGATATTCGTGTAGAAGATGTAAATAAAGATGGAAAAATAGATGCTAATAATGACAGACAAATCATTGGACATTCAGATCCTGATTGGACTGCAGGAATCACAAATACTTTTAGTTACAAAAATTTAGAATTGTCTGCTTTTGTTTATTCAAGATGGGGACAAACTGTAACTGGTGGTGCTGTAGACATGCAAGGGCAATTTGTACATAGAAAAGTAAATTACTGGACGCCTGATAATCCTACTAACGAATATCCCGCAGCTAATTATAACAACGGGGGGCAACCAGTACATTATAGCGCTATGAACTATCAAGATGGATCATTTGTTAAAGTTAGATATATTTCATTGGCTTATAATTTACCAAATGATGTTATTGGGAAAATTGGGATGACCAAATTGAAATTATATACACAGATCGTAAATCCATTTTTGTATTCTAAAACAAGTTTCTTAGACGCTGACTCCAGTTATGCTACTGACGGCGGAGCATCATCTGTGACAACGAGAAGTTTTGTATTAGGTCTTAATGCTACTTTTTAAAAATAAAAATAATATTTAAATTTACTCAAATGAAAAAATCATTAATAATATTATTGTCTCTTTCTACAGGTTTTTTATTTTCCTGTAGTGACAGTTTCCTTGAAGAAGAAATGGTAGCCACTCTAACGCAACAGCGTTATGACTCACCAGCAGGTATCGAGGAATTAGTGAATGGAGGTTACGAAGGATTGCGATTCCATCATAATTATGAATGGTCTTATGCCATGACAGATTATGGAACAGATTCTTTTACTAATGGAGGAGGAACTGATTTTGTACAATGGAATACTTATAGTTCTATTTTAGCGTCAACAGAAACGGCTAACTTAAAAGCTTTTTGGGACAATATGTACGCTCAAATTAATTTAGCTAATATAGGTATTACCAAGATACCAACAGTATTGCCAGATTCTAACAAAGCGTTAAAAGATACCAGATTAGGAGAGGTTTATTTTTTACGCGCCTTCAATTATTTTAAATTGGTGGAGCAATTTGGTGGCGTTCCGATTAGTTTAGATCCTATCAGAAGTGATATATCAGAATTTCCTAAAGCTACTACAGCGGAGGTTTTTAAACAAATTGAAGCAGATTTCTTAAAAGCAGAGAGTTTATTACCAGTAACTGCTGCACAGGTTGGTCGTATTACTAAAGTAGCTGCTCAGCACTTTTTGGCAAAAATGTATCTTACAAGAGCTAGTGAGCTAAATGCTGGTATTACTGAAGCTACTGATTTAGAAAATGCAGCCAAATTTGCTGATTTGGTTATTGCATCCAGAACTTTGGCTCCGGATTATAAAGATATTTTTAATTACACTGCAGTTAACGGTCCTAATGAAAGATTGTCAGAAATTTTGCTTTCTTCTCAGTTTGACAATACTATTGCATTGCAAGGAAGATATAGTAATCAAACTCACATGTACTTTTTATCAATATATAGAAATTTTCCGGGTATGACTAGAAACTTGGAAAATGGAAGAGAGTTTCAACGTTTAAGACCAACGGATTATGCTTTGGATATTTATGACAGAAAATCAGATTCCAGATTTTACAAAAGCTTCCAGACTACTTATATTGCTGCTGTAAACAGTACAAATATTCCTAAATGGACAGCTGCAAATGCACCTTCACCCGGGTTAGTTGGACAGCCTAAGTTTAAAATTGGAGAACCGGCTGTTACCATGATTGTTAACAGTAAAACAGATACACGTTTTACTACGACTTATAAAAATACTTTTGCCCCGTTGATGTTAACAAGATATGGTGTTGATGATTCAGGAAATCAATCAACAGATTATACACTTAGTACCTATCCGTCTTTGTCTAAATATAATGATCCTTTTAGAGCCAATCTTGGTGAAGCAAAAGGTACTCGTGACGGAATATTAGCACGTCTTGGCGAAACCTATCTTATTGCAGCTGAAGCATATGGAAGATTAGAAAATTATTCAAAAGCATTAACTTATTTGAATGTACTAAGAAACAGGGCTGCTTATAAAGCAGGACAAGATAGAGGTTCGGTTTACTATATAGCAGAAAATGTTCCTACAAATGTCAATGCAAGTACAGTGGCTGAAATGGTAGCAACCGAAGCTTCATTTACACCAGGAACAGCAGAAGCAGCAAGAGAGATGTATCCGGCATCAGCATCAACTAAATCTTCAATGTTTGTTCATTTTATTCTTAATGAAAAAGCCAGAGAATTGATGGGAGAGTTTTACAGATGGGTTGATTTATCAAGAACAAAAACTTTGGTAGAAAGAACAAAACTCTATAATGCTGAGGCAGCTCCAAATATAAAAGATTATCATAGTTTACGTCCTATTCCACAAGCCTTTTTAGATTTATCTACTAAAAATGGAATACCATTAACTGCAGCTGAAAAAGATGCAATGCAGAATCCTGGTTATTAATTTTGCCCCCCTTCTATAAATTGTTTTTTTTAAACCGTCTCAAATTTGAGGCGGTTTTTTTGTATTTAATAGATAGTAAAAAAAAAAATGTAATGAATTAGTGTATTTTATTTTTTCCAATTTGTTATTTATCATAATTTGATGAAAATAAATATTTAATTTTTAGCGACTTATTAATTGACTTTGTGTTAAAAATTAATTATTTAAGGATTTTTCGATTAAAAAAAATAATTAAATATGTAAAATATTGATTTCTAAAAACGTAAGATGTTCGCATGCAGGACAGTACAGGATACTACAGAAAATTCTTCTAAATAAATTTGAGTTAACTAATTAATTAACCAAAATTTAACATTTATGAAAATTAAATTAAATCTTCTGCTGATTGTAGCGATAATGGCATTGCTCAGTGCCTCATCTTACGCACAGGGTAAAGTAATTAAAGGAGTCGTAAAGGATGTTTCAGGATTACCGGTGCCTGGAGTTAATGTACTTATTAAAGGAGGACAAAGAGGTGTAAGCACGGATCTTGACGGAAGTTACTCTATCAATGCGGCTCCTGGAAATATTCTTGTTTACAGCTTTATTGGTTTTAAGAAACAGGAAATTACCATTGGTAATGCAAATGTTTATGATGTTGTACTTCAGGAAGAAGATAATTCGCTTGAGGAAGTTGTTGTTGTTGGCTACGGGGTAAGAAAGAAAAAAGACCTGACAGGATCTATTGTAAGCGTAAGTTCTGAAGTCATAGATTCCAGGCCGGTTCAAAATGCAGTTCAGGCAATGCAGGGAAAAGCTGCAGGGGTTGATATTACCTCAAATGAGCGTCCTGGTACTGTAGGAAGAGTAACAATCCGTGGTGCACGTTCAATTTCTGCTTCGAACTCACCACTTTATGTAGTGGATGGAGTTCCAATTAATAATTCAAAACCATTAGCCGGGGCATTAGGTAAATCAATCAGTGATGTGAGTGATTCTAATGCGGGAGGTATTGATTTCTTGAATCCCATCGACATTGAGTCTATTGATGTTTTAAAAGACGCATCTGCGACTGCAATTTATGGTTCACGTGGAGCAAATGGAGTTATTATTGTAACCACTAAAAAGGGTAAAAATGGTAAATTTACATTAAACTATAACACTTCGCTTACTACAGAAGATATTCGTGAGAATGCTCCAATGATGTCTGCTGGTGAATATATAGATTTTCGCAGATGGGCAAGATATTATTCAAATCCATCAGCTTTCCCAAAAGGAGATGCCCCTACTATTGCGAACGATGAATTGATTTTCTTAAAATCTGCAGATCCTTCTGCATGGGCAAACATTGCGAAAGGATGGGAGAATGGTACATGGGATGGTTCGAAAGTAGCAACTACAGACTGGGCAAAGTTTGTAACCCGTACAGGAGTTACTCAACAACATACTGTAGCTGTTAGTGGAGGAACAGAAAAAATGAAAGGATACGGCTCATTTGGTTATAC
>CBFGNY010000290.1:0-4335 GCA_965650235.1 uncultured Flavobacterium sp.
ACGTGCGGTGCTGCCGAAATTGGCGTTTCACCCGGTGAAGTACTCAATACGATTTTACGTCCGCATTTGTCAATAGCGTTTCTGATTAAGTTGATTTCGCCTTCGTGATATGGTCTTGATAAATCATCAATCTTAATAAAATCTACTCCCCATTGCGCGTACAATTCAAAAATAGAATCGTAGTATTCCTGTGCGCCAGGCTTGTCGGCAACAATCGTATAATTATCTTTTAACCATTCGCATTGTAAGGCTGTAGTATAAATTTGGTCAGCTGTAATTCCGTTTGCGCCTTTAATTGGCAGTTTTTCTTCAACTGCTTTTTTAGGAATACCACGCATAATGTGGATTCCGAATTTCAATCCTTTTTTATGGATGTAATCTGCCAAAGGCTTAAAACCCTGACCATCCTTTGCAGATGGAAAACGATTAACGGCCGGCAAATATCTTCCGTATTGGTCGATTACATAACGGGGATCTGTCTGGTTGTACCCTCCTGCCTTATCATTTTCTACAAACCATCTAATATCAACCACTATATATTCCCAACCATATTTTTTCAGCTCTTTTGCCATATAATCGGCATTGGCTTTTACTTCATGTTCTTCTACTGTTGGACCATAACAATCCCAGCTGTTCCAACCCATTGGAGGGGTTTGTGCCCATTGTTTGAATTCATCCTTTTTAAAAACCGTTTTTTGAGCATTTAAAAAAAATGATGTTAAAAAAATTCCTAATGCTAAAATATTTATGCTTATTATTTTCATATTCATTAAAAATAAGTGTTAATACTACACTTCAAATATAATAAACTTTTTTTCATTATAACAATAAACCTGCCTGCGAATACCACATGCAGACAGGTTTATTGACAATTAGAGCCTGTTTAAATTTTATCTAATTATTTTTACGGATTATTTTCCGCTATATTTCGTTAAATTCACTCAAAAATAAGCCCATTATTCTTTCAAAATTTGCCTCCTCTATCGAAAAATAATCTCATAAAAATCTAAATATTTAAATTTTAAACAGGCTCTTAAAAAAACTAACTAATTTATCTTACATTCACCGTAACTTCAACGGGTTTTAACCATTGACTGGTAAAGGTTACTTTTATCGGTTCTGTTGAATCTCCGTTTGCCTGAATATACGCTGCAATATGACCGTGATATACTCTGTGAACATTATCTGTGTAATCTGTCATGTCGCTGTTGTTACCTGCTTCAAGTCCTAATAAAGTTCCCGGGCCACTGATTGTGCACGTCACTTCATTATCTGAAAGCATTACCGGCAGTCCGTTTTGATCTTTTACCTGAACCACTATTTTGGCAACACCTTTTTGTTGGGCAATTGTAATATTGGTATCTGCAATCGTTAATGCAACAGGTTGTTGTGTAGATGTAATTGAATATCTACTAACTTCTTTAGCATCATTGCTTAAACCGATAACTTCCAATTTTCCTGAAGCAAAAGGAATATCCCAATACACAACTCCGGTTTTTTCGTCGTATGATTTAGTATCGCCCACTACTTTTCCGTTTAATTCCAAACGTGCTTTTGCAGCATTGGTATAACAAACTACTCGGATTTTTTCTCCTTCTTTGTAATTCCAGATTGCCCACGCATCCATAGAAATGTCTTTTTCATTTTTTAAAGGATAAGTTCCGATGTATGCCATTGGTTTATCTGACCATAGTGACTGACGAAAATATCCTCTTGGTTTAATTATTCCGGCAAAATCAACCAATCCAGAGTAGAATCCTCTTGAAGGCCATCTTCCTGATTCGCCCAAATAATCAATTCCTGTCCATAAAAACTGTCCGGAAATATGCTTGTTGTTTTTTACTGCCAGCCAAGCTTCCATGTCGTGTCGATTCTCGCTTCCGTAAATAACCCTGTTTGGATACTTCTCATGGTCAGACTGGTATTTGCTTTCCGTATAATTATAACCTGCAATGTCTAAAGCGCCCGGATATTCTGTTTCGTTAGACATCGCTACCCCTGCCAAACCAGCTGTCGTTGGGCGTGATTTATCATACTTTTTTACCGCTGCAACCAAACGTTTTGCAATTGCTCCAAGGCGCATGGCATCCGGTGCGTCTTTTTTATAGCCTCCGTAAGCTGCTTGCCCAAAACCATCTTTTCCTTTATCCAAAACCGGATGAGAATACGGGTCATTTGGATAATCTACTTCATTACCAATACTCCATGCAAAAACCGAAAGGTGGTTTCTGTCACGGCGCACAAAATCTTCAAGGTCTTTTTCTGCATAATCTGCAAAAATATCAAACGAGCCCTCGAATCCAGGAGTACCGTAGTTCCAGCCTTCCAGCCATTTGCGTTTCGGAAACTCCCATTCGTCATACGCTTCATTCAATACCAATATTCCCAACTCATCACAAAGTTCATAAAAATCAGGAGCCTGTGGATTATGACTGGTACGAATAGCGTTTACACCTATTTCTTTCAATGTTTTTAATCTTGTTTCCCAAACTTCGCGAGGAACAGCAGATCCTAAAACTCCGGCATCGTGATGCAAACAAACCCCTTTCATTTTCATCCATTTTCCGTTAAGGGCAAAACCATTGTTTGGATCAAAAGTAAAATCCCTGAAACCTGTTTTTGTAACTGTCTGATCTATTTGTTTTCCATCTTTCAACACAGTCGTTTTTAGCTGATATAAATTTGGATGCTCTAAATCCCATAGCTGAGGATTTTTCACATTCATTTTAGCTGAAACTTTACCGTTCTGATTCGCTGCAATATCAACTTTAGAAGAAGCTTTCGCAACCGATTTTCCATCTTTCGAAATCAATTCATTAATTACCGTAAGTGATGATTTTGATGCAGAACCATTCTCTACCTCAACTTCAACATTCAACGTTCCGGTTCCTTTTTTTACTTCCGGATAAGCGTAAACGCCCCATTGTGCAATATGAACAGGATTTGCATACACCACCCACACATTTCTGTAAATCCCGGAACCTGTATACCATCTCGAATCGGCACTCTGACTGTGGTCTACACGAACTGAAATCGTGTTTTCTCCTCCATATTTTACAAACTGAGTCGCATCATAAGCGAAAGAAATATAGCCGTTCGGGCGTTTTCCTAATGAATGCCCGTTGATGAATACTTCGCTTCTGTTGTAAACGCCTTCAAAATACAAATACACTTTTTCTCCGGCTTTGCTTTGCGGAATATTGATCGATTTTCTATACCAGGCAATTCCACCCGGCAAATACCCCGTACAGCTTGCCAATGTTGGACTTAGCTGCCCTTTGACACTCCAGTCGTGAGGCACATTTACAGACTGCCATTTGCTGTCATCAAAAGTGGTGTTTTTTGCATCTGAGATATCCTGAAGGTTAAACTTCCAGTTGTCATTGATTTTTTTCGAATCTCCAAACGAAATCTGGCTAAAAGCCGAGACACACGAAAAGAGAAGTACCGGTAATAAGATCTTTTTTGTAAACATTTTTTAAAAAGTTCTAAGATGCTAAAAATCTAAGTTTCTAAGCTTCCTTAATTTGTAATTATTTTTTTGTTTCAGGTTTCAAGTTTCAGGTTTCCCGTGTTTTTAAATCTGAAACCTGAAATTTTTAATATTGCAAGTTACCAACATAAATAAGCCAAAACAGATTTATTTTTTTTGTTTTCTATCAAAACTGTTTTCACAATCTTGCGCTTATTCTGTCGATTTATTCAGGTTGTTACTTATATGTCCCCACATAAGTCACAACTGACCTTGCCGGAATTTCAAAATTTGATGCTTCAACCGCTGTACCTTTTTTCAAACTTAACGTTTCTGAAGTTGTATAAGGTGTAAATTTATTGTCAACCAATGCTGCTCCTGAAAGATTCAATTTGTATGTTTTTGCCGATTTACTGATGTTTACTGCAACAATTACTAATTTTTTTCCGGCAACATCTTTATAAGCTGTCAACATTACATCAGTTGTAGCTGCTGCGTTGTCCAGATCAGGAATTGCAACCCTTACCATTCCTGGTTTTACGAAGAATGAAAAGTTTCCTAAAGCCCAAAGCGTTTTGGAATCTCTAATGAATCCGTCATTTTTACAATAGTCTGAATCTCCGGCTCCATTACTTGAACCATTATCAACATGAATTAATCCGTCTTTGTAATCGCCACGGCTAATCGCTGTCCACCATTGCCATGAAGTTACGCCTCCAATTGCGATATCGGTACTGATGATACGGGCTGTCCAAAGTGCCAACGGCATTCCTAAATCTCTTCCCGGTCCTGCCCCACCCGGAAGTTCTGCTGTTCCCGGACTTTCTAAAACACAATATTCTGAAGACCAAAGGCTCAATCCG
>CBFGNY010000291.1:0-4323 GCA_965650235.1 uncultured Flavobacterium sp.
CCCGACATTAAAACGAATTTACACCAATCCGATTTGCACTGTCAAGTCGGATTTTTTTATGGCATGCCCCGCAGAAAAAGCGGGTCGGGCTGTACGCTAAATTCCCAATTAACAAAAACTACGGCAAAAAAGCCTTGTTTTTCTAAATCGGGCGATACCGCTGCCATCCCTCATGCGTCAATTGTTTTCAATAGAAATTTTCACATAATTATATACTTTTTTTTCTAAAATGTCTTCCTCAAAAAAATATTTAAAACAGAATTTTCTTATATTTATTGCTTATTAAAAATCCAAAAGAAAATGAATTGGTCATCTAAATTAATCCATCATAAAAAACAATTACGAATCGCTGTTTATTTTGAAAAAAATACTCAATTAATTGAACGGATTAAACAATTTGAAGGTGCAAAATGGAGTCAAACCTTAAAAGTATGGCATTTACCGTACAATGAGAATAACCGAATTCATTTTAAAATTCCTGAGGCATACTTATCATTCCCTTCAGAAGAAGGAATTTTAGCCGTAAAAAAGTTTAGCTATTGGCTTGCTTCCAAACGTTATAGCACGAATACTATAAAAACGTATACAGAGGCCTTAAAGTCATTTTTGGTTTTTCATCGCGCATTTACTATTTCAGAAATCACGAATGACCACGTCATTAGCTACAACAATGAGTATATACTAAAAAATAATATTTCGGCATCCTATCAAAATCAGATTGTGAATGCCATAAAATTATTTTTCAGAACTGTCGAGAACAAAAAAATAGAAGTTGAAAACATTCATCGCCCGAAAGGTGAAAAAAAACTACCCAATGTATTGAGCAAGGAAGAAGTGAAACTTATATTAAACGCCCATTATAATATCAAACACAAAACAATGCTTTCATTAATATATAGCTGTGGATTAAGACGCGGTGAATTACTAAACTTGAAACCAGCCGACATTGATTCCAAACGAAACTTAATCCTCATAAAAACAATCCAAAGGAAAAAAAGACCGCATAGTTCCGCTTTCTCCAAAAATATTAGAAATGTTGCGCAGTTATTATGTTTGTTATAAACCAAAAACCTGGCTTTTTGAAGGACGAAATGAAAACGAACCTTATGATGAACGTAGCTTATCAAACGTTCTGAAACAAGCCTTAACAAAGAGCAATATTCAAAAGCCTGTAAGTTTGCATTGGCTGCGCCATAGCTATGCCACTCACCTATTGGAATCCGGAACCGATCTCCGCTTTATTCAGGAACTCTTGGGACACAGCAGCAGCAGAACAACAGAAATCTACACACATGTAAGCACAAAAAGTCTGCAGCAAATAAAAAGTCCGTTTGATGATTTGTAGTAAAATAGTTCTATATTAGCATTCAGTAAAAAAAGCCAATTTATGGCATAAAGCCAACAAAAAATAAGCTTATTGAAGCCATTTTATGGCTGGTATAAGTAAGTTACTGGCTAGTTATGCCGAAATTACGCAGGTAATTTCGATTTGGAAATAAACATTGTTTCCGCAAAAAGTTTACAAAGCAGAAGCGTGAAAATTAGAATCGCCAGCAGAAATCTGAAAGTTAAAATCTGACAATAAACAGACGAAAAACTGAAGCGTGAAAATTGGAACTTGCCAACAGAAACTTGAAAATTGGAATCTGAAAAGCAGAAGTGTGAAAGTCGGAATCTGCCAGCAGAAACTTGAAAAGTTTAGCGCAGAAATTAAAAAGTAAATAATTGAAAATAATAAGCCGAAAATTACGAGCCGAAAAGCAGAAACGTGAAAGTTGGATTTTGCCAACAGAAGCGTGAAAAATTTGCGGTTTAATTGTAATTTCGACAAAATAACCAGCCAGTAACACACGCTACAAGCAATTTGGGGATTTGGCTTAATGGAAAAATTGGTTTGTAATTGGAAGATTTGGCAAATCCGAAAGATAACGCTGATTTAGTCCCAAACTGCTTGTAGCGCGAGAACGTTGGCAGTAATTTTAACGCAGAATCAAGAAAATCAAAATAATGGAATCAAAATTAACTTTAACCGAAGTACCAAAAAAGGTAAAACAAGCATCAAATTTGATATATATTTCTCTTGCAATAGGACTTGTAAAGTCTGTTCTTTATGAGACAATGACTTCACAAAATATTCTATCACAACCAAGAGGATTATCTATTGCAGTAATTACTATAATCATCCTTGCCTATTTTGGTTTTGAAATAGGAAAAGGGAAAAATTGGGCAAGAATCACATTTTTAGTTCTATTTATTATTGGAATGATTCCCTATCCTTTCTATCTTATAAATGAATTTAAAATGAGCCCAATAATTGCGATAGTTTCAATTAGTCAAATGTTAATTCAATTGTACATTCTGATTATACTTTTTACTGGAGAATCTAAAGAATGGTTTAAAAAACATAATTCTGAAACTAAAACCGAATAAAAAAAAAACTACTGCCAACACACGCTACAAGCAATTTGGGGATTTGGCTTAATGGAAAAATTGGTTTGTATTTGGAAGTTTTGGCAAATCCGAAAGATAACGCTGATTTAATCCCAAACTGCTTGTAGCGCGAGAACGTTGGGCGTCACTTTGCCCAGAAAACGTAAATTCAACAAATTAAATGAAAGAAATAATTGACGGGAAAATAAATGATATTGAATACGATAGTGCATCGTGTAAAATTCTGTGGATTTTGAAAGAGGCTAACATTTCAACAGAAGACAAAGAAAAAGAAATTGATGTCTGTGAAGGTTTTCGCAATGATTGGCATAAAAAAAATGCGTTATCTGTACCTACATTTCGAAAAATGATATACGCAACTTATGGTATTTTAAATCCGACAGTTGAATGGGAAAATATACCTTATGCGAATCAAGAAGCTTATGAAGTAGTTAAACAAATTGCATATATTAATATTAATAAACTCCCAGCTAGTTCTTCCTCAAATGATTGGGAAATTAAAAAAGCATATAATGAAGGTAAAGATAAACTTTTAATGCAAATTGAAAATTTACAACCTAATATCATAATATTCGGAAATACACTTAAATATTTTGAAACCGAAGATTTAGCCAAAATCGGTTGGGATATTAAAAATACAGAAAAAAAATACGCCGAAATTGAAACTAAAAACACAGCTTTTTATATAATTTCTGACGATAAATTATTTATTAATGCTTATCATCCTTCATATCCCAAAATAGCAGACAAAACATATTGGGAAGAAATCAGAAAAATATTTAACCTTTGGAAATCAAACAAATAACATCTATTAAAATGAAAATATTAAAAATTACTATTATTAGTTTGTTTCTAACATTGTCCTCTTGTTCGAAAATGGACACAAATACAGGAAGTGGCAAAGTCAGAATTATTAAGGAATTTAACAATTGGATTGTAGATAAAACGACTTCAGAACCAACTTTGGATGAAAAAATTGAATTACAATTAGATTCTATAACTTCAGAAGTGAAGAAATTTTCATTATACCCAGATGAATTAAAAATGGAAGTTATCAAAACAACTGATATTGACCTACAAAAAGTTGTTAATGAATGTTGGGTACTATCTAAAGGAGGTCATACGATGGTACGCTTAAGTGAACAAGAAAAAAATAAATTATTAACAAAAATTAAAACTGATAATGTCAGTTTCAGAGTACTATCTTTAAGATTTAAAAATAGAATAAAAGACAATCAACTTCAATTTGAATACTTGAATGTTCTTTTTGACCAAAATGGAGATTATGCTCTTCTTTCTGACCATACAGATATCAATGATATTTCGCATAATGCTGAATCCAGTGCTACTTTCATAATCGAAAAAAACCTAATTAAAACTTATTTGAAAGAAATGGAAAATGAACCTATCGTTGATAACCAAAAAAAAGACAGTAACATAACTTATTTCACAAAAGAAGAATTTGATAATTTTCCTCCTTATGGCAGAAAAGATTTTATGGAGCATAATTTAGAATGGATTGAGAAAACACACAAAGAAGATGCAGAAAAAATTAAAAAAGATGAATCTTTAAGTAGCACAGATAAAGCAGAATATTTAAAAGAAATTGAAGACGATTACGCTAAAAGAATTGAAGGTGTGAAAATAGACGGTGAATGTAGATTTAAGTAAAAAATAAAAAAAAGCGAACGCCCAACACACGCTACAAGCAATTTGGGCATTTGGCTTAATTGAAAAATTGGTTTGTATTTGGAAGATTTGGTAAATCCGAAAGATTACGCTTCCTTAATCCCAAACTGCTTGTAGCGCGAGAACGTTATACCTGCTTGCTCGGTGGAAATAGAACCAATAAATAATTATCTGAATTCAAAC
>CBFGNY010000292.1:0-4315 GCA_965650235.1 uncultured Flavobacterium sp.
CCCATCTGCATAACCGCTGGATTGGCTTCCGTTATATTGTGTTCCCAAAACATAGGGATTCTGTGCGTTTCCTCCTTCAAAACCTACCAAAACTTCCTCATCAATTTCTGGGATAAAATAAAACCCTTTTCCAGATCCGGAATGTGGCTGTATCATACGCATCCAGTCGCTTGTTGTGCTTCCGCTTGCCCAATTGTACTTCACTTTTACTCGGCCTAATCCTTCAGGGTCATTATTATCCATAACTTTTGCTGGCTGGGTTTCTGCTTTGGCAACTACATGCACATCTGTATAATGTGGTGCCGCAACATCTGCCGGAATGGCCTTGAAATTACAGCAATAATTTCCGTGAACCTGAGAAATATGCGATACCTCTATCACAATAAGTTCATGCTCTACAGTTTGGTTTATGATGCTGATTGTTTGTCAAAGTCCTAACGGAAAATAGGAGGTTCTACTATAATAAACACTATTGGCATCATTTCCTGCAGTCTGCAATTTGAAACATTTCTTCGAGAGTGATTTAATCTGACGTTTGAAAATTCAGCTACTAAATTTATTGAAACGAAAAAAAAGTTGCTACTAATAAAGTTATAATGTATAGAATCATAACACTATATAAGGACACTTTAAAACCTTTTCATATTTATTCTTTTTTCTATCCCCATATTTTAAATTGCTTCTTATTTTGATAACCGTTTTTTGAATATTGGTGAAATATATTTTTCAATTTCTTTCCATTCAAAGTGAACAATAAATTCCTCATATCCACTATTCCTGTAGTTTTTAATATCAAAAATTGAAAAATCCAGACCTGAAATATTTTTATTTTTGTCTGTAATTATTTTAAAATTTAATAAATCATTTCGTTTTATGGACAAATCAATATCTTGATCTTTTAGTTTTTTCTTAATTTTTTTTAAAAGTAATTCTTGATCTACAAATAAATTTATTCCAACTTGTTTACCATTATTTAAGTCAAAACAATAATAGTTAATTGCTTCCCATGGTGAACCATAAGATTGTATTCCAATCGAAATGTTAATGATATTGTTTTTATCATAGTAAATTTGATAATGTTCAAATCCTGAATTTACCTCTCTTAAAGTATTCTTCAAAATGCGATTAGAGATTGTGTCTTTTTTCATTTTGATTCTTTCTTCGGGCTTACCTACAAAAGGATTTTCAAATATCTCATAAGCACTCTGAGTGATTGCGTATATTTTATTGTTTGCCTTTTCAATATTTGAATTAATTTTTAATTCTTCAATTACTATGAAGCTTGAATCTACGAATACTGAATCTTTTAAAATTTTAAGATTTTGACTATTTACTGAAATAGAAAAAAAAACAGTTATCAATGCTATAAATTTGTTTATCATTATTTTTTAGATTTTACGTCTTCTTTTTTTGTAGGATTCTTTTTTTCCTCTTCATTAAGGATTTTTGTTGCCTCTTCGTCACCATTATTTTTTTGCTTTTCTAAATACTTTTTTGCTTCTTCTTTTTGTTTATCATCACCATTTTCTAACATAAGTTTATAATGCCTGTTAATATCAAAAACTCCTTCTTTTCTACCCCTTTTAAAATTTTCTCTTCTATTTTTTTTCCCCTCTTTACCATCGTATTCATTAACACATTTTATGACAAGTTCGATATCATCGTTATCTGCATGTTCTTTAGCAAATTTTTTATTTTTTTTTGTCCCATCATTCCAAAAATATAAAGCTGATTGTGTTGCGTACATTGCATCATCTGATATTTTTAAATAATTTCCTTTTAGTAGTGATCCCTCTTTTTCAGATGTAAAATCTATTTGTCCAGAAGTATCATCAGTAAAGGTGTTTTTATTTCTATAATTTGTAAAATTCACATAATTACCTCTTCCCGTTAATTGTTTTAATCCTCGTCCTTTAAATTTCCATCCATCTCTAGTTAATTCATCTCCATTTCCTAAACCTCTTTTATCTCCAGTATATGGCGCATAGGCTCTCGACATTAAAGGAATTCCAAAGTATGAATGTGGTTTCAAATAAATTTTATAATCAATTGTTTTGTCAGCTTTTAATATTTCTTTAATTAATTTATCATTATATTTTTTCTTGTCTTTTGAATCTTTTACACCTTTATAACCTGTATATAACTCTTTATCAACAATCGAGGGCTTATCTTTCAGTAGCAACATTTTTAGTTCATCATTTGTTTTAACTATTACTTCTCCTTTTGCATCAACTATTTTGAATATAGAGGTAAGATTATCTTTCAATGAACTAATAATTGTATTATTTATTTGTATTTGGCTTGAACTAAAAATCCCTGGTGGATTAGAATAATTTTCAAATTCAGAAAAAGTTGTGAAATTTGCACTTTCAACACCAATTTGAGAAAGAAAGTGAGCTTTTCGTAAACACGTATCTAGTCCAAAGTTTTTTCTATATTTATTCAGATAAGGCAAAAATAAATTTATAATCTCTAATTGTTTTGAAGATAATTTTTTCGCACCTATTGTTTTTCTCAAAAGTTCGGTAGTAATTTCTTCTTCACAGTGAGTACATTTATATAGCTCTATTTTTTCTGTTTCTTTTTCCACAACTTCTGGTTTTTTAAACCTTGGTTCTCCAAATGTTACATTTGCCATATCTATTATTTATTACCTTTCATTTGAATTTTTTTATTCGAAACCAATGTTAAATTGTCTTTTGTCGCAACAATTTCTACTTTCTCAGAAGTTTCAATAAATGTTTTTGAAATACTATAATATTTATTGTCAATTGTAACATATAGATTCTTTGCACTTTTATTAATTGCCATAGAATGATTTTAGAAATTAAAACATATTTGATTTTTCTGCACTGTTTACTTCAACGGTTTTTTGACTACTTTCCAAAAGCATGTTTTCTTTGGTACTAAATACAGTTACCTTATCTGCATGTTGGGTAGATTCTAAAGAACTTCGAATATGTTTTTGTTCAATAACCTCCGTTTTATTATTAGCGCTTTCCGTAAAATCTCCAGCAGCAGTTTGAGAAATATCGTGACCAGCAGTTTGAGAAATATCTTTACTTGCTGAGTTATCAATGTTTTCACCTGCACTTACAGTTACATTTTTACCTGCAGTAATACTAACATTCTCCCCTGCCTTTAAAGTAAAATTCTTTGGGGCATTCATTTCAATATTTCCCTGACCGTCCATCAAATAAGTACTTCCACTAGGATCTTCGATTAAAATACTTCCTTCAGCATCATTCAAAATGATTTTGGTTCCGCTACGCGTATGAATCGCCTTTACATTGTTCTGCCCATCTGCATAACCGCTGGATTGGCTTCCGTTATATTGTGTTCCCAAAACATAGGGATTCTGTGCGTTTCCTCCTTCAAAACCTACCAAAACTTCCTCATCAATCTCGGGTATAAAATAAAATCCTTTTCCGGATCCGGAGTGTGGCTGTATCATGCGCATCCAGTCACTGGTTGTGCTTCCACTTGCCCAATTGTACTTCACTTTGACACTTCCTAATCCATCAGGGTCATTATTGTCTGTTACTTTGGCTGGCTGTGTTTCTGCTTTGGCAAATACATGCACATCTGTATAATGTGGTGCCGCAACATCTGCCGGAATTGCCTTGAAATTACAGCAATAATTTCCGTGCACCTGAGAAATATGCGATACTTCTATCACAATCAGCTCATGTTCTACGGTTTGGTTTTGTATTGTAAAAACCTGTCCAAGTCCTAACGGAAAATACGATGTTCCGCCATAATACACACTGTTGGCATCACTGCCTGCAGTCTGTAGCTTGATCATCTCTTGTATTTCTTCGCTGTTTTGGGCATTGGTTGTATAGGCGCCAACACTCAATTCTGCTTGTGCTACGGTTCCCTGATTATGACCTACAATTGCCGAGAAACTGTCTTTACTGCCTGTAGAGGTTCGGGCAGAAGCATTCCGAATATTATTTGCTCCATTATAATCATATCCAGCCAGAGAAATTTTATGCGCAGCCATATTCGCCTGTATTTTAAAGCCATGCAGCGAAGAACCGTTGATGAGTTTTATTTCACTTTTCTTGGTCTGTCCGAACTGCATCCGCATTCCGTCAAAATAAAACCATTGTCCGTAACGTTTTGCCAATCGCTTTAAAAACTCAAAACTGGTTTCATTATATTGCGTCATGCATTTGAATTCCTGAAGATAGGTAGACTTAATGGAACCTCTCTGGTAAAATTCTCCGGGGCCTTCGGCTAAAATACTCAGTACGATATCATCCATACCGCGCTGCTGAAAAGTCCTTGATTTTTTCATATCATCCAGAAC
>CBFGNY010000293.1:0-4299 GCA_965650235.1 uncultured Flavobacterium sp.
GGAAACTGCTGATAAAATAAAGACATTAAGCCCAACTGATGCTCAAACTGGTCCTGCAAAGCGCAATGATTATGGAACAATTGATGCTCACTTAGCGTATTTAACCAACACAAATCAAAAAAATATTTATAAAATACTAACACAATCAATTCAAAATAATGACAAAAAGTTATAAGGAAATAATGAATGACATCACCACATTTATTTTTGATGTTGATGGCGTACTTACAGACAGTTCGGTTTTTGTAACCTCCGAAGGCGAAATACTTCGCACAATGAATATTCGTGATGGTTTTGCATTAAAGGCAGCTGTAGAAAGCGGCTATCATGTTTGTGTTATTTCCGGCGGAAGCAATGAGGGGGTTCGTGTAAGATTGCGTAATTTAGGTATTACCGATATACATTTAGGAACTCCTGATAAAGTAAAAACATTTAAAGAATACACTGACACGTACAATCTAAATTCTGAAAATGTGTTGTATATGGGCGATGATATTCCTGATTTTCATGTAATGAAATTAGTAGGTTTACCAACCTGTCCGCAGGATGCAAGTCCTGAAATCAAGAATATATCCCGTTATATTTCACATGTTAAAGGCGGAAGAGGCGCTGCTCGTGATGTGATCGAACAAGTTATGAAAGTTCAGGGGAAATGGATGGAATATTTCAACGGACAACACGATTAATAATTGTTATTTAGGAGTTATTAAATTTTTAATAATTCACTTTATAATGAAAACCTAGAATCTTAGCTACTCAGTACATTTAAAAAAATGAAATACCTAAAACTCATTCGTTACCAAAACCTATTGATGCTTGCATTTATGCAAATTTTATTCCGCTATGCATTTTTAAAACAACAAAATATACCTTTAGCATTGTCTGACTGGCAATATGCCCTATTAGTATTGAGTACAGTTTTAATTGCAGCAGCAGGATATACAATCAATAATATTTTTGACACAGAAACTGATGCAATAAACAAACCAAAAGATGTTGTAATAGGCAAAAGTATCTCTGAAACAAATGGCTATAACATTTACATTACATTGAATATTACCGGTGTTGGAATTGGTTTTTACTTATCGAATGTTATACAAAGGCCAGGATTTGCAACTATTTTTATATTTATGGCCGCACTTCTTTATTTTTACTCCACGACGCTTAAACAAATTATGCTATTAGGAAATCTTGCTGTCGCTTTTTTATTGGCCATGAGTGTTATTATTATTGGCTTTTTTGATATTTTTCCGGCAACAATATCTGAAAATCAGGCTCAAATGTCCAGTTTATTCTCTATTTTAACTGATTATGCCTTGTTTGCCTTTATGATTAATTTTATCAGGGAAATAGTCAAAGATATTGAAGATGTTGATGGTGATTATAATCAGGGAATGAATACCCTGCCAATTGCAATTGGCATTAGCAGAACCGCTAAAATTGCTGCGGTACTTTCAATTGTTCCTTTTATTTTATTGTTGCTTTATATTAAGAATTATTTTGTTGAAAATGGTCTTTTTATAGCTACTTTATATGCATTTTTATTGGTTTTGGCACCTCTTCTTTATTTTATAATTAAAATATTTACTGCCAAATCAAAAAAAGAGTTTCATCATTTAAGCAATATCCTTAAACTAATTTTGCTTTTCGGAATTTTATCAATTGTGGTTATTACCTTAAATATTCATTACAATGCTTAAAGAAAAACTAAAAAAATACACCTTAATATTGGCTTCAGGTTCCCCAAGAAGGCAGCAATTTTTTAAAGATCTTAATTTAGATTTCGAAATTAGATTAAAAGATGTCGAAGAAATTTATCCGCCAGAATTAAAAGCGGTTGAAATTACAGACTTCTTAGCACTCTTAAAAGCAAATGCCTTTGAAGGAGAATTAAAGGAAAATGAAATTTTGGTTACGAGTGACACTATTGTCTGGCACAGAAATAAAGCATTAGGAAAACCCAAAAATGCTGATGAGGCTTTTGATATGATAAAATCGATGTCGGGTACAACACACGAAGTAATTACTTCAGTTTGTTTTAAAACCAGCACTGCTTCTACTCTTTTGAATGATACGACAAAAGTAACTTTTAATGATTTATCAGATGAAGCTATTTTGTATTATATCGAAAATTATAAGCCATATGACAAAGCCGGAGCTTATGGCATACAGGAATGGTTTGGTTTTATGGCCGTTGTTAAAATTGAAGGCTCTTATACTAATGTTATGGGGCTGCCAACTGCAAAAGTTTATAAATATTTGAGTATATTAGAATAAAATTTAATTTATGTTTTCTTTCAAAGAATATAGCCAGGAAATATTTGCAACAGGAATTATAATTTTTGCATTACTATCATTGAGGATGATCATTGCAAAATTGATTCGAAGTTATGCTACTACAAGTCATTTATTTGAACATCGTACTAATCTGGTAATTAAATATATTCATATACTAATGAATACATTGGTTTTCATTAGCCTAATTGTAATATGGGGTGTAGAAACTAAGGATATTTTTATAACCGTTTCATCGATTGCTACAGTAATTGGTGTCGCCATGTTTGCACAATGGTCTATCTTAAGTAATATAACTTCGGGAATGATTTTATTCTTTTCGTTCCCTTTCCGAATTGGCGATACTATAAAAATTCATGATAAGGATTTTCCAATTGAGGCTGAAATTGAAGACATTAGTGCCTTTCATGTAAACTTAAAAACAAAAGAAGGTGAGAAAATCATTTATCCAAATAATCTTTTATTACAAAAAGGAATTTCAATAGTGCCCCCTCAACACGAGGAAAAAGAGTTTTTTGACTAAATGGCTAAATGGGAATTTTATAAACTATATTTTTAAAGCTAAAACAATTTAAATTAAAGAAAGTTTAATATTTGCTTAGCCAATATTTAGTTTAAAAAACCCAAAAAATGAACAGAACTGTAACATTGCCTTTTTATGCCAAACTTGCATTTATACTCCTAAGTTTAATTTGTATTGGTTTCATAACCTACATTGGAAGTAATATAATAACTCCTGTAATGTTAGCCTTTTTGTTTATGGTTTTACTGTTGCCTTTGCATACACTATTACATACAAAATTACGGTTTCCTATTTATATTGCCTCCTTTATAACTATAGTGATTTTTGTTCTTTGTATAGCTGCTATTTTAGCTTTCATTTCTTATCAAATAACAGATATTGCTAATGATTTTGACATCATTAAGAAGAATGCAATCTCATTTTTTAACAATGTCCAGTCATATATTCATGAAAAATTTCAAATAAGTATTTGGGAACAAAAAAAATATATTGAAAAAGTAACGAATGACTCTGTACAAAATGGATCAGGTACGTTAGGAACAGCTATAGGCTCACTAAGCGATGTGTTATTTAACTGTATGCTTGTTGTTGTTTTTACATTTTTATTTTTATTATATAAAACTCACTTTATTCTCTTTTTGGCAAAACTATTCGATAAAGAAGAACACGGTAGATTAAAAGAAATCATTACTCAAATAAAAATTTCTATAAATAATTATATTTTGGGACTTATATTTGAAATGTTTGTAGTTTCTATTTTAACAGGTTTAGGTTTATGGATTATTGGAGCTAAATATTTTATTTTGCTTGGACTGATGACAGGAATTTTAAATTTAATACCGTATATCGGGATAATGATTGCAGGAATATTAACTATTTTATCTTCTCTTACCGGAACTCCTGAATTGTCAATGGTTGTAAGTATTATTATTGTAAACATTATTGTACAGCTTATTGATAATAATATACTTGTTCCCTTAATTATAAATTCAAAAGTTGAAATTAATGCTCTGGTTTCAATAATAGGAATTATTATTGGCGGCAGCGTAGCAGGGATAGCCGGAATGTTTTTAGCAATACCGTTATTGGCAATTTTAAAAATTATTTTTGACCGAATCGAATCCTTAGAACCGTGGGGATATGTAATGGGCAACCATATGCCCAAAAAATTTACGTGGAGAATAAGAAAGCGAAAGTTGGAAAATTAAACTTCGTAAATCTGTCTTTGATATTATTTAAAATTATAATAGTCCAATAATTTACGCTAACTTTATTAGCATGTTTCGAAAATTCGTGAAAATATTTCTTCTTCTTCTTTTTCTTTGGAATTTTTCACAAAGTGCTTTTTCACAAGAAAAACAGACTAAAAAAGATAGTATTGAGAAATATGATAAAATTAAGAAGCTTTCTGAGAAAAGAAAATTTACAAAGTTTTTAAAAAAAATAATTTTTAAGCCCGCAAAAATTAAAAAGAAAAATGA
>CBFGNY010000294.1:0-4284 GCA_965650235.1 uncultured Flavobacterium sp.
ATGGAATGACCGTTACAATTACTGCCAAAGATGCCTCAGGCAATGAATCAGACTGTAGTTTTAAGATTAGTGCTTCTGCAGATGTTGCAAAACCAGTCATTACCTGTATTGGCAACCAAACCTTGACTTCCGGAGATGTTTTGCCTGATTATTCCGCTTTGGCTACTGCAACAGATAATTGTGATGCAGCGCCAATTGTAACCCAAAACCCTGTTGCAGGAAGTGCATTTACTGATGGGATGACAGTTGTGATTTCTGCCACAGACGCTTCAGGAAATACAGAGACCTGTTCTTTTGTAATTACTGCAAAAGCAGATACCGACACACAAGCTCCTGTTATTACGTGCCTGACGAATCAGCAAGTTTCCTGCAGCACAACCAAAGTTCCGGATTATATATCCCTGATTTCAGTAACAGACAATAAAGACCCAAATCCGACAGTTAAGCAGAGTCCAGCTCCAGGAAGTGTGTTTAAAAATGGTATGACTGTAACTATTACTGCAACAGATGCTTCATCCAATAAAGCGACCTGTTCTTTTAAAATCAATTCAGATATTCTGCTGGTAGATGCCGGTGATGATATCGAAATAAAGCAAGGCGAATTGGTGCAACTCGAAGCCGTGGCAACAGAGGAGGGGAGTTTTAAATGGAAACCGAAAAAAGGAGTGAGTAATGCCTTTATTTCCAACCCTTTCTTTTCTCCGGTTGAAACTACGACCTACACCGTTTCTTTTATCAATAAAGAAGGTTGCGAAGTTCATGATTCTGTAATTATTTCGGTTGAACCGAAAGAAAAAGACGAAACAAAATATGGTTTTTCTCCAAACAATGATGGCATAAATGATTTCTGGATGATCCACGACATCACAAACTATCCAGACAACGAGGTTTCAATTTATAGCAGTTGGGGCGATTTGGTCTTTCAGACAAAGGGTTACAATAACTCAACCAATGTTTTTAGCGGCATTGCCAATAGAAAAAGAAACCTTGGGGCAGATAGGCTTCCGGAGGGAACCTACTTTTTCGAGATCAATCCCAATGCAGCATCACATCATTTCAAAAAACTAAAAGGATACCTTGTTTTAAAACGATAATTCATGAAAAATAAAATTGATATAATTTACACAACAATATTTTTAGTCTTTTTTTGCAATACGATTTTAGCCCAGCAAACGCCTGTTTTCTCCAGTTATAATTACAATGCGATTCTTATAAACCCTGCCCATGCCGGTTATTATGAAAATACTGATATTGCACTGACAACAAACGGATACTTTAATTCGGTTGAGGGAAGCCCTAAAAATTTCGATATTTCAGTAAATACCCTGACCCGTTCAGAAAAAATAGGACTGGCTGGTGGAATCGCACACAATCAGGTAGGAGTAACCTATACGACTAATTTTTTTGCGTCCTATTCTTATAAGATTTTCTTTCATGAAGATTACAAGTATGGAAAATGGTGGGCTTATGACCCAAATGTCATTTCGTTTGGAATCACAGCCGGAGCGCAGATTTATGATGAGAACCTAACCCAGTTGGGAATCGAAAATGACCCTGAATTTCAGGAAAACATACATAGTTTTACACCAACTTTAGGTGTGGGTTTTTTATACAACAGGGATAGGGTTTATTTTGGCTTGTCTGCCCCAAATGTATTGAGCAGCACTTTTAATTCCAAAAACAATACGAACCTGAAAAATGTGTATTATACGTATTTTGGTTACCGGATGTTTACCGATTTATTCGAAGATATTTTGATAAACCCGAGCTTTTTGGCCAAATACGTAGAAGGGGCACCATTGCAGGCAGATCTGAATGTACTTGTAAATTATAAAAACAAGTTTGAATTTGGGGGTGGTTATCGTTCGTCAAACACATTGAACTTTCTTGCCGGATTCCATCTGTCTGCAAATTCAAGATTGATATTCACCTATAATAAGTCTATGGAAAGCGTTGTGCTTCCAGATACCTACGGAGTTGTTTTAAATTACCGTTTTGGGAATGGTTTTGAATGACAAGAATTGAATAAGACAAATATAATTGGAGACAATAGTGTGACAATAGCATTGCTGTGGAAAAATGGAGAACTATTAATTTACTAAATAGCTGTGTTTACAATACTGTCTTTTTAGAAAAAGGGAATAATTAAACCAATTTTTAAACATAGATTTTCAATCCCGAATCATGGAGTTTCAAACTTATTGATTCGGGATTATTAATTATCAAAAAACAGATAGAAATTTTCGATTAATCAACCAACCCATTTTCAACAGCATATTTTACAAGCCCGGCCGTATTTTTAGCATTTAATTTCGATAACAAATTGCGGCGATGCGTATTGACCGTATTAAAACTGATAAAGGTTTTCTCAGCTATTTCTGCCGTATTGTATTCATGTGCAATTAAAATCAAAATCTCTTTTTCACGTGAGCTTAATTCGGTGACATTCGAGATTTGCTTTTCGAGTTTTTGACTGTTATTCAAATATTGCTCTTCTACTTCTTCAGAAAAATAATTCTTGCCATCAGCAACGCTGTAAATTGCTTCTAATAATTCTGCTTTTTCAGCATTTTTTAGTAGATAACCATTTACACCAATTCTGATTAATCTGGAAATTATCTTTGCATTACTGTGTGTACTGACGATTATTATTTTTATAAAAGGATATTCTTTTTTTAATATTTTGCTCAATTCGATCCCATCCATTTCCGGCATACTGATATCAAGAATTACCATATCTGCACTTTGAATATTTAAAATGTTCAGTACTTCAATACCATTTACAGCTTTGCCAATTATTTTAATACTGGATTCATGTTCAATTAATGAAGCAATTCCTTGTAGAAACATCGTGTGGTCATCAGCAATAATAAGTTTTAATTTTTCCATTAATCAGTAATTTTTGGTTATAATTTGGTTAGATTATCAAGTTGTTTTTTTACATTAATTCCTTTTGTTGTGTCATTTTCAATATTTGATAATGATAAAACAGGGATTTCAATATTGGCAATAGTGCCTCTTTTAGGTTTAGAATCAATTATAAAAGAGCCATCCAATTTGGCTATTCGGTTTTCTAAATTTATAAAACCAATGCCGGGCTTGTAATTCTCAGGATTAAAACCAATACCATTATCTTCAAATAAAATATTCATGATATTTTCGATAAGGTTAAGCTGTAAATCAATTTTTGATGCTTTGGCGTGTTTTATTGTGTTAGTTAGGAGTTCCTGGATTATCTTAAAAACTTCTATCTGGATTTCTTCATTTAAAGAATCAATTTCCTTTCTCGGATACACGTTAAAGTCGGTTTTGATATTACTGGCTTCGCCAATATTATTGAAGTAAGATTCTAAAACTTCACAAAATTTGTGTTGTGTAAATTTCTTTGGAATCAAATTATGTGATAGATTTCTAACCTGCTGATAGGTTTCATCTAATAATGCAGTTAAATTTTTGATTTTCGGTGAACTGGAAATTATCAAATGATTCAACTGAAGTTTTATTGCTGCCAGGTTCCCGCCGATGCTGTCATGCAATTCCTGCGAAATTCGTTGTCTTTCCTTATCCTGACCACTAATGGATGCTTTAATTAATTTTAATTCCTGGTCTTTTAAAATATTATTTATATTTTGAGTACTTATTTCAGCTTGCTGGATATTTAGTAAGCGCTGCGTTTTAAGTCGTTTGTAATATTGAAGTAATAATCCGATAATAGGAATTAAAACAATCAGAAAACCAAAAATGGTCAACAATTTCGTCTCTTTTTCCTGCTGAATTTGAAGCAATTTCAGTTGTTGGTCTTTTTTAAGTAAAGATATTTCGCTGAGTTTTTTTTGGGATGAGTTTTGAAAAAACAGTATAGTATTTTCAGTTATTTTTTTTGAAATCTCTTCCTGAAGATTCATGTTCTCGATAGCTTCCCTCTGTTTTTCAAGTTTTAATCTCTTAGTAGTATTATCAAACTGTAAAAACCTAATTTCTTTTTCTCTCTGAGCTGTTTTATATTTGATCTCTAATTCATTAATCTCCTTTGTTTTTTGAATTTTGTTAACGGAGTCCCTTACTCTGGTAGATTTTGACAGAAAATAAAATGCACTTTTATAATCTTCTTGTAAAACTGCATTTTTCTTTAGTTCCTCATAAAAATAAACCTGATTATCCAGATAACCAAAACTGATAGCTTTTTGAAGGGCATCTGAAAGAATAACATTTGCTTCTTTATATTTTTTTCTGTCTGAACCAGGCATCTTGGACCAGGCGTCGGTTGAACGACGCCGGTTGAGA
>CBFGNY010000295.1:0-4181 GCA_965650235.1 uncultured Flavobacterium sp.
TTGAAGAAAAAGGAATTTATTCAGTAGAAAAATTTCTGCTATCAAGAAGATTAATGTATTGGCAGGCTTACTTGCATAAAACCAGTTTGGTGGCAGAGTTAATTTTGATGAAAGTCTTAAAAAGGGCCAAAGAGTTAACTCTGAAAGGGATCAGTTTGCCTTGTAGCGAACCACTTCAGTTTTTTATGCAAAATAAAATTACACTTGAAGATTTTAATGCAGAAAATCTGGATTTATTTTCACAATTAGATGATTTTGATATTATTAGTGCTTTAAAAGTCTGGCAAAGGCAAGATGATTTTATACTTTCAACGCTGAGTAAAATGATTATCAACAGAGATTTATTGAAAATTAAAATGAGTGGTGAAAAAATTCCGACTGAAGAGGTTCAGGAATTAAAAGAAAAATTTGCCAGGGAACACAATATCTCACAGTTAGAAGCAGATTATTTTATCTTTAGAGGGAAAATTAAAAATCAAGCATACAGTAAAGAAGCAGAACCGATACGGATTTTTAAAAAGGATAAAACAATTGAAGATGTTGTCGAAGCATCTGACCAGTTGAATTTGAAATCGTTATCTAAATTGGTAACAAAATATTACATCTGTTTTCCAAAACAACTTATTTAAAATTAACATTTAAAACCTATTTTTTATATTTTTGTCGGAATGAAACAAACCAGTGCATTTTTTTTGAATATAAGTAGAACGTTACAGAGAGAGTTCCATCTTATTCGTATAAAAAATAGAATCCAATAAGATGAAATTTACAGCAGAACAAATAGCAGGAATTTTAGAAGGAGAGGTTGTTGGGAATCCCAATGCCGAAGTTTTTCGACTGTCTAAAATTGAAGAAGGAGAGGAGGGTTCACTGACTTTTCTGGCAAATCCTAAATACATCAATCATATTTATACCACAAAAGCGTCCGTAACAATTGTTAATGATTCTTTTGTACCTGAATCTGAAATAGTTACTACCTTAATTAAAGTTGAAGATGCCTATGTGTCTTTTTCTAAACTTTTAGAGTTTTATAATCAGGTAAAATTAAATAAAAACGGAATCGAGCCACAGACTTTTATATCTGAAGGAACTAAATACGGAGAAAATTTATATTTAGGAAGCTTTAGTTATATTGGTCAGAATGTGGTTTTGGGCGACAATGTAAAAATATATCCAAACAGTTTTATTGGCGATAATGTTGTTATTGGCGATAATGTACATATTTTTGCGGGCGCTAAAATTTATTCTGAAACCGTTATAGGTAATAATTGCACCATTCATTCCGGAACTATTATTGGTGCTGATGGTTTTGGTTTTGCGCCAAATGAGGATGGAGAATATAATAAAGTGCCACAAATAGGCAACGTTATTATTGAAGATAATGTAGATATTGGTGCCAATACTACAATAGACAGAGCTACGCTTGGTTCTACCATTATTAGAAGAGGAGTAAAGCTGGACAATCAAATTCAGATTGCTCATAATGTAGAGATTGGTAAAAATACCGTAATTGCTGCTCAAACAGGTGTTGCAGGTTCTACAAAAATTGGAGAAAACTGTATGATTGGCGGACAGGTTGGTATCGCAGGCCATTTAACAATTGGTAATAATGTCAGACTTCAGGCTCAGTCGGGTGTTGCAAGAAATATTAAAGATGATGAAACCTTACAGGGAAGTCCTACGTTTGGTTATAGTGATTTTAGTAAATCATATGTACATTTTAAAAACTTACCTAAGATTGTTGCCGAATTAGAAGAATTAAAAAAACAAATAATAAACCCAAAAAATGGAAATAATGGTTAAACAGAAAACCATCAAGAATGAAATTTCACTAACAGGAGTTGGATTACATACTGGTAAAGAAGTTACAATGACTTTTAAACCTGCTCCGATTAATAATGGTTTCACTTTTGTTAGGATTGATTTGCAAGGTCAGCCGATAATTGAGGCTGATGCCAATTATGTAGTTAACACACAAAGAGGTACCAATTTAGAAAAATTAGGTGTAAAAATTCAAACTCCTGAACACGTTTTAGCCGCATTAGTTGGGTGTGATCTGGATAATGTTATTATAGAATTAAATGCTTCAGAACTTCCAATTATGGATGGTTCTTCAAAATATTTTGTAGAAGCAATTGAAAAAGCTGAAATAGAAGAGCAAGACGCAAAGCGTAATGTTTATGTCGTAAAAGAAGTAATTTCATTTACAGACGAAACTACAGGAAGTGAGATTCTTGTTATGCCAAGCGACGATTATCAGGTAACTACAATGGTAGATTTCGGAACTAAGGTTTTAGGTACCCAGAACGCTACTTTAAAAAGTATTGCTGATTTTAAAGAGGAAATTTCAAACTCAAGAACATTTAGTTTTTTACATGAATTAGAATCTTTATTGGAAAACGGATTGATTAAAGGCGGAGATTTAAATAATGCTATTGTTTATGTAGATAAAGAAATTTCAGCATCTACAATGGAAAGCCTTAAAAAAGCTTTTGGGAAGGATGAAATTTCGGTTAAGCCAAATGGTGTTCTTGATAATTTAACTTTGCATTATCCAAACGAAGCTGCAAGACATAAACTTTTGGATGTTATTGGTGATTTATCTTTAATTGGAGTTAGAATCCAGGGGAAAATTATTGCGAATAAACCGGGTCATTATGTAAATACTCAATTTGCCAAAAAATTAGCAAAAATTATAAAAATTGAGCAAAGAAATCATATTCCTGTTTATGATTTGAATCAGGAACCTTTGATGGATATCCATAAAATCATGGCTGTTTTGCCTCACAGACCTCCTTTTTTGTTAATTGACAGAATTATTGAAATGTCATCCACCCATGTAGTTGGATTGAAAAATGTTACCATGAATGAAAATTTCTTCGTTGGGCATTTTCCTGATGCTCCGGTAATGCCGGGTGTATTAATTGTTGAAGCGATGGCACAAACTGGTGGGATTTTAGTTCTAAGTACAGTTCCGGATCCTGAAAATTATTTGACTTATTTTATGAAAATAGATAATGTTAAATTTAAACATAAAGTATTACCTGGTGATACCTTAATTTTTAAATGTGATTTGATTTCTCCTATCAGAAGAGGAATTTGTCACATGCAGGCAAATGCTTACGCTAATGGAAAATTAGTTGCTGAGGCAGAATTAATGGCTCAAATTGCCAAAAAACAATAATAATTTAATCAAATTTATTGTTTACGTTTGTTGCCCAAATTAGACTATTTTAATTTAAAATATAAAAAATACAGATGAATCAACCATTAGCATATGTTCATCCTGGCGCTAAAATCGCTAAAAACGTTGTAATTGAGCCTTTTACAACTATTCACAATAATGTTATTATTGGTGATGGTACCTGGATAGGTTCAAATGTAACCATTATGGAAGGTGCCCGAATTGGAAAAAATTGTAATATTTTTCCAGGTGCAGTAATTTCAGCAGTTCCTCAGGATTTAAAATTTGGAGGAGAAGATTCTTTAGCTATCATTGGCGATAATTGTACCATAAGAGAATGTGTAACTATCAATAGAGGAACAATAGCTTCTGGTCAGACAGTTATAGGTAATAATTGTTTAATAATGGCAACTGCCCATATTGCCCATGATTGTCATGTTGGTAATAACGCGATAATTGTTAACGGAGTTCTTTTAGGAGGTCATGTAACTATTGGTAATTATGCTATTATTGGAGGACTATCAGCTGTTCATCAATTTATTAGTGTTGGAGATCATGCTATGATTTCAGGAGGCTCATTATTGAGAAAAGACGTTCCTCCATTTACAAAAGCGGCAAAAGAACCATTATCATATGTAGGTATTAATTCTGTAGGACTGAGAAGAAGAGGTTTTACAACTGAAAAAATCAGGGAAATACAGGATATTTATAGAATTTTATACCAAAAGAATTATAATACAACACAAGCTTTGAGTATCATTGAAGCTGAAATGGAAGCTACTCCCGAAAGAGATGAACACCATGCCGAGCATGCCGTGCGCGGGCAGCGCTACGCTGCCCACGAAGTCGTTGTCGAGCCCGGCAATGATCCGCAACAACGTGGTCTTGCCGCAGCCGGACGGGCCCATCAGCGCGCCCACTTCGCCGTTGCCGAGGCTGAACGCAAGCTCGCCGAGCACCAGGTACGGCTTGCGATCGACGATTTCGGCAAGGCCTA
>CBFGNY010000296.1:0-4129 GCA_965650235.1 uncultured Flavobacterium sp.
AATGATCCCTCTGAAGGGTTTGAAACTGATATGGATGTCCACAAGAACAATGAGGCTGAGAGTGACCGCTTTGAAACCATTGAACCCGATCAGGACAATCCCGTTCAAAGGGAATTCGAAATTGGCACCTTGGCAATGAGGAGCTTAAAGAAGATGAACTCACAAGGGATGAAACCGGCCATGGTACATCCCGCAATATTAAACCTTCCCAGCGAAAATTTTAATGTATTGAGATTGAATGCCACTTTCCACGGCAATGCGCCGCAGGTAATCACGTATTACATGGAGGAAGAATCAATCGGATCTGAAATCATGGAGCGCACCGACCTTGGTGTCAACCAGCATTATGACGATGCAGACAGAAGAACTCTGGGGATGTTTCTGAAGCCGATGAAGATGACGAGGATCAAGGATTTTATCTTACCTCAGATTACTAAAATAGAAAGTCTCCGTAATGACTGCATCTCGGAGGCTTTTTTGATATTATTTTTTTATGAAACAGCTTGACTCTATCATTAAAAATTTATTCACAGCTTTAAATTCTTTCTTTTACCCTATTGCTCTGTTGTAATTTTTACAAAAATAATTTACAAGACATTTAAATACTGTACTAAATGAAAACATATCCATTTAATTCTGATTTTAATGCCTTATAAAGAAATAATCGAGTGGAAATCTATAGAAGGGAATTTACTGTTCCTGCTCAATGGACAGGTCGTCGTAATTCATAACTTTTCAAGGTAATAGATAGCTTTCTTTTGTGGGCAAACGACCAAAAAATAAATTTTAATATAGCAGTTGAAATGCTGCCGAATTTGATCTTACCAAATAAATCTGACACCCAGAAAAAATATTGCTGTAGAAGTTTTATACTTCCAGTGAAATTAATTGGTCCTGAATGGAACGTACTATTTTTATTCAATAGCTAAATCTATAATACCTTGAGCTATATATTAAAAATGATACATAAATACCCCATATTGAATACATTTCCAGCCACTTTAATTTTTCTTAATTGATACTTTTGCCACCGCTGTATTCGCTTTTTTAATGAAACTGATTATGCCAGATGGAGATTATGCTGTTAATCAGTAAATAGCTCAGCTTTTAAAGTTACAATATTTTAGAAAAAAAAATCAAAGCATTCTTATTTATTAGTTTAGTTATCCATTATTTTTACTTCTCGATATATTCATAAATTTTGATATAATGAAATTAGCACTCTTTTTTAATCTTGTAAAACTATTAAGTACTATTAGCTTTCATTCCATATTAACTATAAAAAACAACTCCAAGAGTAATTTTGCAGCAGTTTTTATAGATTGGACAATTAGTTTTATCCTTCATTAAGAAATTGACATTTACATTTTTTTTCAAACTATTCATTTCAACCAATTAAAACAAATAAAGCTAATCTTAAAAATTATAGACCTTTAAAAAACAATCTTGTAAGTCACAAAGTAGATTTAAATTAACTAATAATTATCATGAAATAATCGTAAAAGAAATTGGCCTACTACCAACGAACATATCGAATTAAATATGAACAATAAAATTTATTTATGAAAAGAAAAAATAAAATATGTTTATGCCTAATCACTGGATTAGTATTAGCATCTTGTGCTACTAAACATTACAAAAAGACGGATAATGGCATAATTGTAACAATAAATCCTGCTAAAGAGCATCAATTAAGCAAAATACGTTTAGAGGTTTTAGGAAATGATTTGGTTCATGTGTCAGCAATACCAGAAAATGAATTCCCAAAAGATTCCAGTTTGATTATTGTGCCTCATAAGGACAATGTTTCTTTTAAAGTTTCTAATGAAAAAGATTCTATTAAATTAGCTACAGAAACTTTAAATGTAATGATTTCCACAAAAGATGGCGGCGTTAAGTTTAAAGATAAAAATGGAAAACTTATTTTGTCCGAAATTGCTGGTGGTGGTAAAACATTCAGTCCTGTAGAAGTTGAAGGGACAAAAGGGTATTCAGTTCGCCAAATTTTTGAATCACCAAAAGACGAGGCTTTTTATGGCTTGGGACAGCACCAATCAGACGAGTTTAATTACAAAAATAAAAGCGAAGAATTATTTCAATACAACACTAAAGTTTCAGTACCATTTATTATTTCCAATAAAAGCTATGGCCTTTTATGGGATAGTTATTCATTAAGCCGTTTTGGGGACAGTCGTCCTTATGAACAATTAAATGCTGTTTTTAAATTATATGATAAAAATGGTGAAGCTAATAGCTTAACAGGTACTTATAACACGCCGGATAATGGTAAAATAAATCTGGTTCGAAAAGAAGCATCTATTTTCTTTGAAGATATTAAAAGTTTTAAAAACTTACCGGAAAATTTTCCTTTAAAAAATGCAGAAGTTACTTATGAAGGTGATATTGAAGCACCACAAAATGGAGAATACAAATTTACTTTGTATTACTCAGGTTATGTCAAAGTGTATTTGAACAATCAATTAGTAGTTCCAGAGCGTTGGAGGACCGCCTGGAATCCTAATAGTTATAAGTTTTCAATGAATTTAGAAGCTGGAAAACGAGTTCCTTTACGAATAGAATGGAAACCAAATGGAGTTACATCTTACTGCGGATTAAGAGTAAGAACACCTCAGCTAACTGAAGAAAAAAGCAATCAGGTATGGTGGAGCGAAATGAATAAAAAAATAGATTATTATTTTGTTCATGGCAATTCTATGGATCAAATAGTTAAGGGATACCGTACTTTGACCGGAAAAGCTCAAATTATGCCAAAATGGGCAATGGGTTATTGGCAAAGTCGTGAGAGATATAAAACTCAAGACGAAATTCTAAGCAATTTAAAAGAATTCAGAGAACGTAAAATCCCTATTGATAATATTGTACTGGATTGGAATTACTGGGAAGAAGATTCTTGGGGAAGTCATAAATTTGACCCAAAACGTTTTCCTGATCCAAAAGGGATGGTAGATTCTATCCACGCGATGAATGGTAAAATGATGATTTCGGTATGGCCTAAATTTTATAAAACAACAGAACATTTTAAAGAATTTGACCAAAAAGGATGGATGTACCAGCAAGCCATAAAAGATAATGTTCGTGACTGGGTTGGCCCAGGTTATGTAGGTTCTTTCTATGATGCCTATTCAGGCGGTGCGAGAAAACTATTTTGGAAACAAATTTATGAAAATTTATACCCGTCTGCCTGTTGCGCGATGCTGATCGCGCGGTGCGGCAAGCGGCCATTGGCGCGTTAACGGCGATCGGCGAGCCGTCGGTGCCCGTCCTGGGACTGTGTCTCTCGGATCCCCAGCCGGGACATAGTTGTAATCGATGCCGATCGCGTTGACGTAGTAGCCCATGAGGCCGATGTCGCTACGGCCGTAAACCTGCCAGATGGTGCCGACGACATTCCACGGAATGAGCAAGGGCAAGGCCATCAGCACGAGGCAGACCGGCACGCCCCAGCCGCTGCGCGGCATGTTGAGCGCGATGAAGATGCCGAGCGGCACTTCGATGGCCAGGATGATGAAGGAGAAGACAAGGTTGCGTCCCATCGCCGCCCAGAAGCGGTCGGAATGCAGCACTTCCTCGAACCATTCGGTGCCGGCCCAGAAGAAGACGTTGTTGCCGAACGTATCCTGGACCGAGTAGTTGACCACCGTCATTAGCGGAATGACGGCGGAAAACGCCACCAGCACCAGAACCGGCAGGACGAGGAACCAGGCCTTGTTGTTCCAGGGTTTGTCCATGGTCATGCGCCTCCGTTGCGGTCGAGATCGACACGCCAGGAGTCGGCGTAGATGTTGATGCCGGCGGGATCGAAACGGATGCGCGGCTCGGCCGGAACCTCGTCGTCCTCGCCGAGAATGGCTGCGATGTCCCGGCCTTCCAGCGTCGCATGGACCACTTTGTGCCGCCCGACATCCTCGACCTTGCTGACCGACACCGCCATGCCGTCCCTGCCAAGGCGGACATATTCGGGGCGGATGCCGAGTTCCATCGCGCCGGTCGCACTCTTGGGAGCGCCAGGCAGTTCGATGCCCTGATCTCCAAGCCGGGCGGTGCGGCCATCGACCGATACCGGCATGAAGTTCATGCCGGGCGAGCCGATGAAGTAGCCGACAAAAGT
>CBFGNY010000297.1:0-4085 GCA_965650235.1 uncultured Flavobacterium sp.
TATGACGTATGCAGTACAGCTGATATAAATGGAGATGGAATTGGTGATTTTATGATTAGTGATCCTTACAGGCATACTTCTTACGGTCCTGAAGTAGGTCACACCTATGTTGTTTTTGGCAGAAAATCAGGTTTTCCTGCCGAATTTAATTTGTCAACGCTCAATGGTACTAATGGTTTTACATTAGTTGGAGCATCTAGTGGCGAAAGCTCGGGTAAGAGCATTGCCACAGTTGGTGACATAAACGGTGACGGTTACATGGACATTGCGGTTATAACCTCTGGCTCAGGGGCGATAAATGGGAAATGTTATGTAATTTATGGAAAAACTGGTGGATTCCCAACAGTACTTAGAACTAATGAACTCAACGGAACAAACGGATTCATCATAGAAGGCGATGCCACAATGGGAAAAGTTGGCGAATCAGTAGCTGGTTTAGGAGACATCAATGGAGACGGGATTTCAGATATAGCTATGGGAACTTATAATGAAACAGGACAGAATCGTAAATATGTTGTTTTTGGACGTTCTTCAAACTTTCCCGCAATTTTCAATATATCCTCTTTAAACGGAAGTAATGGTTTTGTGGTAGAAAACTCAGCAAATCCTTTAAATTCTTATTTCGGGGTTGAAAAAGCAGGTGATATCAATAATGATGGTATAAACGATATCGCTATTACAGGACAATATATTTTATTTGGTAAAACAGTTTTTCCCGCTGTATTCGATTTGAAAAATTTAGACGGAACAAATGGTTTTACTATTAAAAATGCCAGCATTGGAGAAAAATTTGGATATGCAGGAGATTTTAACGCAGACGGAATTGATGATTATTTCTTTCAATATTATGGCTCTGTTACAATTTTATTTGGACAAAAAATCTGGACAACAAATGCTGATATGTTTACGGAGAAAAAATTAACAATCTCAACCTCTTTCACTTCGGGATATAGTGCAAGTTTTGCCGGTGATATTAATAATGATGGTATAAGTGATATAATTATCGGTACTAGTTTTGATTCTTATGGAGACAACCTAAAAGTGAATTATAATCCGGGAAAGGCCTATGTAATTTACGGAAAAAAAACAGCCGATACAGAGAAGCCCGTAATAACTAATTGTCCAGCTGATAAAACTGTAACAATACACGATCCAATTCCGGATTATACTAAAGATATAACGGTGACAGACAATTGTGACACTAAACCAATTGTTGCACAATCACCAGTTGCAGGAACTGTTTTTGATGGAGTATCTCAAGAAGTTACTTTAACAGTTACGGATGCTTCAGGTAATATAGCAACTTGCAGTTTTAACATCAATTCCTCTGGAGCAGATTTGCCTCCAACAATAGAATGCCCTTCAGATCAGGAATTGTATGCAAATTCAATGTTGCCAAATTATGTTCATTTTTTAACAGATGTTAGCGATGATATTGCCGAACCATGGGAACTGATTTTCACACAAACTCCGGCACCAGGCACTCTATTTACTGCAGATACCAATGTAACAATAACTGTTGAAGATAAATCTGGCAATAAGAAATCATGCTCGTTCCTTGTAAAATTAAAATCTGGCGGGTTTGATATTGATTGTAAAACAGCAACTATTAATACAAATGAGCTTAATGGTAAAAATGGTTTTTCAATATACGGCGAAAAAGCAGGATCAAAAAGCGGAGATAATACTACTCCCATAGGAGACGTGAATGGCGATGGCATTGCAGATTTTTTAATTGGAGCACCAGGCTATCTCGGTTTATCTGTTGGTGCATATGTAGTTTTTGGTATGACTGCTGGATTTCCTCCGAGCATAAATCTGGCAGATCTTGATGGAACAAATGGATTTAAAATTATTGATGATGATATGACTTTTCCCAGAAAGATAGGTACTGATGTTAGTGCTACAAGTGATATTAATGGAGATGGAATTGACGACCTTGTATTAAGTGATCCATATAAAAGTAATTCCGGTACGTACTATGCAGGAAGAGTTTTTGTTATCTACGGAAGAAAAACAGGTTTTACAGAAACATTTTCATTATCAACATTAGATGGTTCAAATGGTTTTAAAATTTTAGGAAAAACTTATGATGAATTCTTTGGGATTGCTATTGCCGATATTGGCGATTTTAATAACGATTTGCATAATGATATTGCTATCGTTTCAGCAAATGAAGGATCCG
Organism: uncultured Flavobacterium sp.; assembly: GCA_965650235.1. GTDB lineage: Bacteria > Bacteroidota > Bacteroidia > Flavobacteriales > Flavobacteriaceae > Flavobacterium. The sequence goes on from CBFGNY010000297.1 coordinate 2,186, forward strand.
GTAATATAAAAAAATGTTACATTTTGTTTGGGCGCAACACTAATTTTCCTTCTGTGATTGATGTAGAAAGCTTAGATCACTCCACTTCGTTTATTATCGAGGGAGACATTGGACAACGATTATCTGGTTTAGGGGACACCAATGGGGATGGAATTCCGGACATTGTTTTTACAGGAGAATACAACAAATATCGATATGTAATCTATGGATCCAACAATCTGCCTGCAAAACTGCACACCAGTTCGCTCGATGGAACAAATGGATTTAGAATTGAAAATTCAGCAAAACCATTAAATACCTCTGAATATTTTGAAGTAAGAGGGCTGGGAGATATTAATGGAGACACATTCACAGACATTGGCATTGATAGTTATGTTCTTTTCGGAAAAAGCTCAAATTCTGCTGTAGTTGACTTGAAAAATCTAAATGGCACAAACGGATTCGTAATAGATAATTTTAACTTTGAATATTTGCATTCTTATAATTCTAACGGCGATTTTAATAATGATGGTTTTGACGACCTCTTACTGCCTTTTCATAACGATATTTACATTATCTATGGCAAGGCAAGTTGGTTATCTTCTATAAATATTAATGCATTAAGTGCTTTCGATGCATTAAAAATAAAAGTACGCTATGCATCCAAATACAGTTTAAGTTTTATAGGAGATGTAAATTCAGACTCTGTAGATGATATTATAATTGGAGCAACAAAAAACACCTATACATCTGATCCTAATGAAGATCCGGGTATTTCATATGTTATCTTTGGAAAGCAAATTACTCCAGATACAGAGAAACCTGTAATAAACAATTGTCCAGCCAATCAGGTTTTGGCAATAAACGATCCAATTCCGGATTATAAATCGGCAATTACCGTAACAGACAATTGTGATGATACTCCAATTATTACACAATCGCCAGTTTCAGGAACTGTTTTTGACGGAGTTTCTCAAGAAGTGACTCTTACCGTAACCGATGCCAGTGGTAATTTTGAAACTTGTAAATTCACTATTGCAACTACTTCTACAACAGATACTCAGGCGCCAATTGTAACTTGCCCGGCAAATCAGCAGTTAACTTGTGGAACAGCTACAATTCCAGATTATACGGCGTCTGTTACAGTTTCGGATGATGTAGATCCTTCGCCAACAGTTACTCAAAACCCTGTAGCTGGAAGTCCTTTTGCAGATGGAATGACTGTGACAATCACGGCCAAAGATGCTTCCGGAAACGAATCAGACTGTACTTTTAAAATCAATGCTTCCGCAGATGTTACAAAACCTGTAATTACATGTATCGGAAACCAAACCCTGGCTTTCGGAGATGTCCTGCCTGATTATTCAGCTTTAATTACGGCAACGGATAATTGTGATACAGCACCAATTGTAACTCAAACCCCGGCTGCGGGAAGTCCTTTTGTGGATGGAATGACAGTTGAAATTTCGGCCAAAGACGCTTCAGGAAATACTGAAACCTGTTCTTTTTTAATAAATGAATCTGTAGATACAGAAAAACCGGTAATAACATGCCTGACAGATCAAAGTGTTGATTGCTCCACCAATGTAGTTGCAGATTATACAAACTTAGTAACCGCAACAGACAATAATGACAGCAACCCGGTAATCACTCAAAGCCCGGCAGCAGGAAGCTCTTTTACCGATGGAATGACCATAACAATTACTGCCAAAGATGCCTCAGGCAATGAATCAGACTGTAGTTTTAAGATCAGTGCTTCTGCAGATGTTACAAAACCAGTAATCACTTGTATCGGTAGCCAAAGTTTATCATGTAGTTCAATTTTACCAGATTATACCAAAATGATAACGGCTACCGACAATTGTGATGCTGCGCCTGTAATTACCCAAAGCCCATTCGAAGGAAGCCTTTTTACTGATGG
>CBFGNY010000298.1:0-4071 GCA_965650235.1 uncultured Flavobacterium sp.
TGTTTGTCTTTCTTTATGAATGCTTCCATCAGTGTATTGAAAATTTTAAGCTATTGAATCGATTATTCCATTTTCTAATAGCGGATGAACGGATACACTTCCTTCGGTATAATTTGCATTCACAAGCCACTTGCCATTTTTATGAACCGAAACATAAACCGGATTTTCTCCACCGCTTCCCTGTTTATTTAAAAATGTCAGCGATTTATCTTCCGGATTAAATTCAAAACTGCTAACACTTCCTGCATTTGGTGTTTTTGTATCCGTACAGGCATAAATATATTTTCCGTTTGGAGAAACTGTCAAATAAGATGGATTGATTATGTCTTTTGCCGAAGTAATTTTGGTCAGTTTTCCGTTTAAGGTATCTAACTGATAAACCTGAATTGATTCCGCTGTTTTATCACGATTATAAGATCCCAAAAAGACGTAGGTATTTTGAGAAAATACATGGAATGAAGCAAGAAGGGCAAGGGTGAAATAGATAATTTTTAGGTTCATTTTTTAGTTTCAGGTTTATACTCAATCTTGTCATTTGGACGAAGGAAAAATTACATTTGCAATTCTACAAAGATTAGCGACATACTATGCGGAGTTTCTGGTGTGATTTCTCCCAAAAGGTCGAAATGACAAAGTGGACGGCTTTACAGTTTCACATTTAACAAAATTACTATTTCATTCCTTTCCACCATTGTGTAAATTGCTGCTTGTCATTTTTCAGTTCAACTATCTCTCCAATCATCGGAGTTATTAACGGAATCGGATTTTGTGACAAACTATTCAATTCGGTTACCTTAATTAAAGGTTCATCCCAGGAATGCAGAGACAAAGGAAATTTTGAATTATGAACCGGAAAGACTCTTTTTGCCTTTAAGTCTTTCATCGCTTTTATTACATCTTCCGGCAAATTGTGAATGTATTTCCATGCCGGATTATATTGCCCGTTATCAAGAAGTACAATATCAAAAGGTCCAAATTTATCGCCAATTGTAGCAAAGTGAGTATCGTAACCGCTATCGCCGCCCAAATACATTTTGAAATCTTTGGTTTCTAAAATAAAAGAAGTCCAAAGTGTATTACAGCGCTTGATGCTTCTGCCGGAAAAATGTCTCGATGGAGCAGTATAAAGTGTTAGATTTTCATTTAATGCTACTTTTTCATGCCAGTCTTTTTCGATAATATTTTCTATTGGAAAACCCCAAAATTCAAAATGTGAACCAACGCCAAGTGCCGTGATTACCTTTTTTATTTTTGGTTTCAATTCCATTATAGTTTTATAATCCAAATGATCATAATGGTCGTGTGTTATCAGCAAATAATCAATTTCAGGAATATCATCCCAGGTATAAATATCAGTTCCTTTAAAGGCCTTTGTGGTTCCGTAAATAGGAGAGGCGTTGCCACTGAAAACCGGATCAATTAAAAACCGTTTGCCTTCAAGCTGGATATAATAAGACGAATGCCCAAACCAAACCAAAACATCCTCATGTAAAGGAAGTTCTTTTAAATTGGTTTTTACAGATGGAATAGTATCAGTTGGAATTTTTCTGTCAACCTTTTTGAAAAAGAATTGATTTAAAACATCATAATAACCATAACCTTCCGCCAGTTCCGGAGTAAAATTTTCATTTTCGAATTTTTCATTTTTGTATTGAGGTGATTGCTGTATTAAAGCCAGTCTTTCTCCGGAAGGTCTTTTTCCGAATCTTGGATGGAATAAAAAATAGTAGATAATTGCTAGTAAAAGAAGGATTATTGCTAGAGTCATGATTTTTAGATTGACGGATATAATTTTTGTAATTCTTTTACAGACGTGGAAATCATGATTTTCAGAATTTCAAGATCAATATCAGTTAGTTTTTTAATGTAAATGCAACCTTTTGCGGCCTTGTGTTTTCCAAATTTTGAAAGCAATTCTTCTTTTTTATCATCTGAAAGATAAATATAAAGAGAAATAGCGGCTTTTCTTGGAGAAAACCCAACAAGCGGTGCATCGCCTTCATGTCCGCTGGAGTATTTGTAATGATAGCTTCCAAAACCAATAATGCTTGGGCCCCACATTTTAGGTTCAAAACCAGTTACGTTCTGCATTATTTTGAGAAGCTCAAAAGCATCATTTCTTTTTGCTTCATCCTCTACAAAAGTGTTTATAAAATCGATCACACTCATTTCTGTTTCTGTCGTTTTATTTTTTGCCATGATCTATTTTTTTACATAAAGTAAATCACTTTTCAATAGAATATTTTTGATTTTGAATTCAGATGCATAAAACAAGTCTGAACTTTCATTCATTTGATTTTCAATAACAATCAAACTCACATCACTTTCGGGAAAATACAAATTTACAGAAGAAAATCCATCACCCAAACCAGTATGGCCAAGATATTTTACTATATCTTTTTCAATAATTCTGATGCTGTAGCCATAACCTTCTTTTTCTTTTCCGAAGAAATTATGTTGTGATGATGCGGTGGGTTTTATGAGTAATTGATATGATTCAGGCCTTAGGATTTTCCCTTTATGAAGATTATTGTTCCAAATTGCTAAATCATGTACGGTAGAAATAATTCCGTCAGCACCCAGGTTTTCAGATGTTATTAGCGATTTTTTTACAGATTCGTATGTGTTTTTATCATTTATGTATCCTGTGGTCAAATTTTGAATTTTGGCTTGGTTATAAGCAAAGGTGTTTCTCATTTGAAGTTTTTTGAAAAGTGCATTGACCACTTCACTGTAACTTTTATTCGAAGTATGCTCAACAATTTGCCCAAGAAGGCTGTAGCTCATATTTCCATAATGAAAATTAGTTCCGGGTTTAAATTCCAGAGGTTTATTGATGTCCACAATTCCGTGTGTATGATTTAAAAGTTGATGAACCGTAACAGAATCTGCCCAGTTTTGGGTAAGTTCAGGAAGGTATTTTTTGATTGGATCCTGTAAATTAATTTTCCCTTTTTCGACTTCCAATAAAATCAAAACTGCGGCAATTTGTTTGCTGTTCGACATAATTTCAAATTGGCTGTCTGGTTTTAAAGGTTTTTTAGTATCGAAATTTTCAAAACCATTCGCTTTATTATATAAAGTTTTTCCATTTTTAGCAATCAGAATTACACCATTAAATTTAGGGTCGGCGACTTTTATTAAGCTGTCAATCTTAGCCGAATAATTGTCTTTTTTTTGAGCAAAAGAATTACAGTTAGAAAATAGAAAGATAATAGAAAGCAAAGAAGAGAATCGGGAAATAGTGTTCATTAAGTTTTTTTTGGGGGTTTATTGTTTGTTTCAGGTTTCTGGATTCTGTTTCTGGTTAGGATTAAAAACTGAGGCTGAGAATGAAAATTTTTCTTAGAACATTCCATTTTCATTGATCATTTTATCGGGAACGGCCTGGCCCAAATCCCAAAGCTCAATTATTTTATCAGATTCAAATCTAAGAATATGAACCACGGCAGTACCCAAATCAGTAAGGGTTTGTTGCAGGTGTGAATGCACGACGACTAAATCTCCGTCTTCTAAAATATGATGAATTTTAAAAATTTTATTTGGATTTGTTTTTGCCGATTCTTCCATAGCAAGCATCAAAGTATCTGCATCACCCTTAAAATATACATTATGATGTTTGAAATCCTTGCTGACATACAGGCGGAAAGCCTCGTGAGAATGCCCTTTTGCAGCTAATTTCAAAAACTCCTGCGCTATTTCTTTTTTCATAAACCCCTATTTAAAAAGAAAAACTAAATTACAATCTTAGCTAATTTTATTTTTCTCTATTTCTATCCGAGTAAAGTTAATAAATTCGGTTTGTTGTAAAGTTTTTAAAATCAATTTTGTTTTGTACTATCATTATGATTTCAATTAAGGAAGCAGAAGCATTCACAGCACAAGTTGAGAACTTTTGCTTATGGAAAACTCCATTGCCTGTGAAAATTGATTTTAGGACGAGGAAATTTTTTTACAAAATTAAAAAAATCACTATCATCATCGTGTTTCCCATAGTCGAAAACCCTCGAGTACAAAAAATCAGCGCCAGAAACTCTAAAATAGCTGAGATATGGCATCCCCTATGACAAA
>CBFGNY010000299.1:0-4051 GCA_965650235.1 uncultured Flavobacterium sp.
AGGTAGCGATTACTTCCAGAGATTTAGAAAAGCTAAAAACTACAGCAACTGAACTAGAAACCGAAACAGGTGGGAAATGTTTACCGCTTCAATGTGATGTTCGTCATTATGAAGAAGTCGAAAACATGCTTCAGGAAGTTTTAAAAGCTTTTGGAAAAGTAGATGTTCTTTTGAATAATGCAGCCGGAAATTTCATCTCCCCAACCGAGCGCTTATCAGCTAATGCATTTGACACTGTTATAGATATTGTATTAAAAGGTTCTAAAAACTGTACACTTGCTTTTGGAAAGCACTGGATTGACAGCAAACAAACATCGGCTACGATTTTAAATATCGTTACCACATATGCCTGGACAGGATCTGCTTATGTAGTACCAAGTGCAACTGCAAAAGCCGGAGTTTTGGCGATGACAAGAAGTTTAGCGGTAGAATGGGCAAAATACGGAATCCGTTCAAATGCAATTGCTCCTGGACCATTTCCAACTAAAGGTGCCTGGGACAGATTATTGCCAGGAGATCTTGCCGAGAAATTTGATATGGCCAAAAAAGTGCCTTTGAAACGTGTAGGCGATCATCAGGAATTGGCCAATTTAGCAGCTTATTTAGTTTCTGATTTTTCGGCTTATGTAAACGGTGAAGTAATTACAATTGATGGTGGTGAATGGCTGAAAGGCGCAGGACAGTTCAATTTACTGGAAGCAATTCCGGAAGAACTTTGGGATCAGCTTGAAATGATGATAAAAGCAAAAAAGAATAAATAATTACAAGTGCTTACTAAATTCAGAATATTTTATAAAACTATACTGATTGCACTAAATCCCGATGGCATCGCTATCGGGATTTTTTATTTTTTTTACTCTATAAGTGATATAAGTTCAATGAAATAATAAATTGTTTAAATATCTGTTTGCTTAAATTTACTTATATCACTTATATGGTTTAAATCCACAATATGCTTAGACAATTCACTTAAATTATTATTTTTGCCTAACAAATATATAACATCTAATTATGCTCATTATTGGAATTGCAGGAGGAACCGGAAGTGGAAAAACAACAGTAGTACATCAAATCATGAACGAACTGCCAGATACTGAAGTTGGCGTAATTTCTCAGGATTCATACTATAAAGAAACCCATAATTTGTCATATGACGAAAGAGCATTAATCAATTTCGATCATCCAAGATCTATTGATTTTGAATTATTAGAAAGGCATCTTAAAGCTTTAAAAGCAGGAGAAACAATCGATCAGCCAGTGTATTCTTTTATTCAGCATAACAGAACAGATGATACCGTTTCCACACATCCTCGAAAAGTAATGATTGTTGAAGGAATTTTAATCCTGACGAATCCCGAATTACGTGAGCTTTTTGATATTAAAATCTATGTTCATGCCGATTCTGATGAAAGATTAGTTCGCCGTTTAAAACGTGATATTTCTGAACGCGGACGTGATATCGACGAGGTTTTAACACGTTATCAAAACACTTTAAAACCAATGCATGAGCAATTCATCGAACCATCAAAAGCATTTGCCGACATCATAATTCCAAATGACAAATACAATACGGTTGCAATAGATGTAGTTCGTGCCGTAATTAATCAGCGAATTTTATAATTTTTATTGTAAATTTATTCCATAAAAATAAGGAGCTGTTTCCCGCTTTCGCCTTTATCTTTTATATCAGAAAAGCCATAAAAAGGATACTGGTTCAAACGAAGTTCACTGAACACAAATAAAAAAAGTAAACTTGGTGAAGTAATCGGGGCTAAAAAGACAAATCATATTCAAAAGAAGTAATCGGTTAAAAGTAAAAACTAAATGAAAAATCCATATAAAGAAAAAAAATGGTTTAAACTCATGAGCAATAAATATGTTTGGGTTTTACTTTTTTTTGTGGTCTGGATGCTATTTTTAGACAATTACTCTTATTTTGACCATCGATTTTTAGACAACCAGATTAATGAACTTGAAGACAATAAAACCTATTATCAGGAAGAAATAAAAAAAGATCAGGAACAAATCAAACAACTCAAAAATCCTGAACAGATAGAAAAATATGCCCGCGAAAAATATTTCATGAAAAAAGACAGCGAAGACATATACATTATCAAATTTGAAGACGATACGATTCAGGAAGAAGAATAATCAAATAAAAACTTAATGGCCACTACCCTATTCGACGATTTTAATCCGATTTCATCCAAACAATGGAAACAAAAAATTCAGTTTGAGTTGGATGGAGCTGATTACAACAAAACAGTAATCTGGAATTCTCCGGAAGATATTCAGGTAAAACCATTTTATCACAACGATGACTTTTCTAAAACTGCTCCGGTAAAAACTCAGGCAGCTAATTTTAAAATCTGTCAAAATATATTTATTTACGATATTGATAAATCTGTTCAAAGAGCGACTAATACTATCGAAAGAGGTGCTGAAAGTTTACGCTTCACTATTCAAAATGAAACAACTGATATTCAAAAATTATTAGAAAATCTTCCTTTGGAAAATAGAACAGTTTACTTTAATTTGAAATTCATTTCAATCGATTTCGTAAAAAAACTGGATTCAATTTCGATACAAAAAAAAGCTATTTTCTTCTGTAACATTGATCCAATTGGTCATTTTGCAAGAGAAGGAAATTGGTTTCCAACATTGGATAAAAATAATTTCGAAACCATCCAAAAAATTTCAAATGCAACCACTAATCTTTGCTTATTGAGTATTGATATGGGTTTATATCAAAATGCGGGCGCTAATATTACACAGCAAATTGCCTACGGTTTGGCTCACGCAAATGAATATCTAAATCGTTCCCCCACTATTACAAAACCTATTGTTTTTCAGGTTTCGGTAGGAACCAATTATTTCTTTGAAATTGCCAAACTTCGTGCATTACGCATGCTATTCAATTTAATTGCTGCAGAATATAATCCTGATTTAGAATGTCATTTATTGGTTACACCTACCAAACGCAATAAAACTATTTACGATTATAATGTTAATATGCTTCGTACAACTACAGAATGCATGTCGGCCATTTTAGGCGGAGCTGACGCTGTAGCTAATTTACCTTACGATGCCTTGTATCATAAAGACAATGAATTTGGAGACCGAATTGCACGAAATCAATTGTTGATTTTAAAGCATGAAAGTTATTTTAATAAAGTCAATAATCCGGCAGATGGAAGTTATTACATTGAAAGCCTGACCACGCAACTGGCTGAAAAAAGTTTAACATTATTTAAAGATATAGAAGCGAACGGTGGCTTTCTAAAGCTTTTAAACGACGGAACAATCAAAAAGAAAATTCAAGAAAGCGCCAATAAGGAGCAAGAATTATTTGATTCAAAAAAAGAAGTTTTATTAGGAACGAATAAATATCCCAATCCTGAAGACAAAATGAAACATGATTTAGAACTATTTCCTTTTGTAAAAATAAAACCAAGAAAAACATTAATTACACCCATAATAGAAAAAAGATTAACCGAAAAACTGGAACAAGAACGATTAGAATCTGAGGGAAAATAATATAAATAACTATATTTGAATATAGTAAACAAAGACTTTATGGAAGCAATTCGACAAATAGTAACAGTAAAAAATCACACTATAAATATAATTTTACCAAATGACTTTAATGCTGATGAAGTCGAGGTTATTATTATGCCTGTTCAAAATAAAGAATACAATATTCCTCAATGGCAAATTGACCAGGTTAGAGAAAGAACAGATAAATATTTAAAAAATCCAAATAGCATTACTGACATTGATGATTTTTTAAAAGAAATTGAAAATGAATTATAAAATAGTAATTGTTGAAGAAGCAAAAATTGACTATAGAAAATCTTTGCACTGGTATAAAAATATACATCCTAAATTAGCAGTTAGGTTTAATAATTCCTTCAAAGAAAGTATAGCAATAATTAAAAATGACCCATTATTATTTCAAATAAAATATGACAAAATTAGAATCGTATTTTTAAAAACTTTTCCATACTCAATACATTATTCTATTTATGGAGATTGTATCGTTATAAAATCC